>NZ_JALHPM010000017.1:0-56609 GCF_022842525.1 Luteitalea sp. | reverse complement strand
CATCAGTGGGCCGCGGGCGGCGGGTCGCGTCGCGGCAGCGGTCGCCGGCGCAGACGCTGGCGTGGACGGCCGCGCTGGCGTCCGGGGCTGGGCGGTCGCCATCGTGGTCGACAGACACACGGCAAGCACGGCACCACACACGTGCCTCGTCATCGCGGGGGCGTCCCTGGCGTGGGTGGCGTGCTCCCCGCCGATGCCGCCGCGGCGGCCTCGGCCGCTTTCGCGCCGGGCTGCTTCGCCTGAGCCTCGGCGTTCAGCCGTTCGATGACTGCTCGCATGCGATCGCCGTCGTCCCGCCGCTGCAGGCGGTAGTACACCGTCGCCAGAAGTACGTAGGCCTCGGTGAACGTCGGCGAGTCCGCGACGATGGTCTCGAGGACGCCGCGCGCCTGCTCGGTCTCGCCGCGTGACACGTGCAGACCGGCGAGCGAGAAGCGCGCCGTCGGGTCCTGGGGCCGCATGCGCAGGGCGCGACGGATGTAGGGCTCGGCCTCGTCGAACTTCTGCTCGCGCTTGCGCAGGTCGCCGATCTCGATGTTGGCCTGGAAGTCGTTGGGGTTGTTGGCGAGTTCGGCCGCGAAGGCCCGCGCGGCGCCTTCCTGATCGCCGGTGCGCAGCAACGCGCGGCCCATGAGGCTGTGCACGAGCGGCAGCTTCGGGTTGATCGTGGCGGCCTTCTTCAGTTCGTCGAGCGCCGCCGGGTTGTCGGTCCGCCGCAGGTGCACGGTGGCCATCAGCAGGTGGGCCTCGGCCGACTCGCCCTTGGCGAAGATGCGGTCGATGAGCCTTTGCCCCTGGTCCAGTCGATCGGTCTCGATGAGCGCGCTGCCCAGGATGTACGCGAACGCGGGGCTGTCGCCATAGCTCTCTTCCCACAGCGCGAGGGCGTCGATGGTGTCCTGGAACCGCCCCATCTGCAGGTAGCAGTCGCCGAGCAGCAGGCGCGCGTTGAGGTGCGTGCGGTCGGCGGCGAGCACCGCCGCGAACGTCTCGGCTGCCGACGGAATCTGTGCCGACTTGTAGTAGGCCAGCCCCAGGTTGAAGCGGAAGGTCGCGTCGGCGGGAGCGGCCTCGACCGCCAGGCGGTACTCGCGAATGGCCTCGTCGTATCGCCCGAGCTTGACGTACGCCGCCCCCATGTTGGAGTGCGCGCCCGGGTTGTCGGGATTGAGGTTGAGCGAGGCCTGATAGGCCGCGATGGCGCCGAGGGTGTCGCCAGCCTGGTGCAGTTCGATGGCCTGCTGGAACAGCGACTCGGCCGTGGGCTTCTGGGGCCCCGCCGGACGCGTCTGCGCGGCCAGCGGCGGGCAGGTGACGAGCATCACGAGGGTCAGGCCGAGGCCGCACCCGCGCGCGAGGAGTCGGTGGAACACGATGGATCGATTCTAGTCCTGAAGAGGCAACCGGGAACCGGGAGTTCGCCCCGATGGGTAGGGCCGGCTCTCCGAGCCGGCCGTCTGCCGGCATCGCAGCATTGGACGCGACCGGAATGCGAAAGGGCCGGGATGGTATGCCACCCCGGCCCTCGTCTCGAGCGGTCGCTCGCCTAGAAGTAGTACTTCAGCGCGAACTCCACCACGCGACGGCCGCGCAGCAGGTTGATCTTGCCGAAGTTGGCGATGGTGTTCGGCGTGAACGAGAAGCCGCCGGTCGGGTCGCAGACGTTGTCCACCGTGCCGCCGTTGCCGTTGGGCACGCCGTTGACGGTGACGTTGCACTGCGTCTCGAGCATCAGGTCGATGTCGTTCGTGAGGTCGGACCGCACGCCGGCATAGGCCATGTTGAACAGGTTGAAGAACCCGACGCGGAACTGCAGCCGCTGGTCGTTGGAGAAGCGGAAGTCCTTGAAGATCGTCAGGTCGTGGTTCATGCGCGTCGGGTAGCGCAGGTTGTACGGCGGGTTGATGTCGCCCACCTCGCCACCGGCCAGGTTGGGGAGCCGGATGGCATTGATGTCGAACAGCTTGTCGCCCAGGCTCGCGTCGCCGGTGCGCGGGTCCGAGACGTAGACCGGCGCGAAGGCCCCCGACCCCTGCCCACCGATGAAGGACGGCGTGCCGAAGAAGTAGCGCTCCATGCCGTCACTGTTGATCGGGCCCGTGAGGCGCAGACGAATCGGGATACCGCTGGCGACCGTCGAGATGCCCGACAGCTGCCACCCGTTCAGGAGGCCCTTGAGGAACACCGGGCCGTCCTGGATGGGATCGGGCAGCGTCGCGTTCCACGAGAAGTTGAAGATGTGGGTGCGATCGCTCTCGAGCACGCCCTCCGACCGCGCCGGGTCGATGGGATCCAGCGAGGCGTACTCCCCACCGAGCGACCCGGTCGAACGCGACAGCGTGTAGGTGCCGAAGTACGAGAACTTGCTGCTCGTCTGTCGGCTCAAGGTCACCTGCAGCGAGTTGTACGTGCTGTCGCCGCGCAGGTCGAAGATGGTGACGTTGGAGTACGCCGAGAACGGACGGTAGCGGTTGACGACGACGTCGGCGGCCGCGGCGCGGTGCAGCGGGTTGCTGAGATCGGCGTTGCCGACCAGGCCGGAACTCATGCCGCCCAGCGGGATGGCGTTGCCATCGGTGCGGCTCACCAGATTGACGCCGCGCGTGCCGACGTAGGCCGCCTCGATGACCTGCCCCCACGGGATACGGCGGGCGTAGGACACCGAGTAGCTGTGCGTGGTGGGCCAGGTGTTGTCGTCCGGGCTGAGGCTGGGCGTGTTGACGCTGATGGCGCCGGCGCCCGCCCGCGCCAGGCCGTCGACGAAGCGGAGGGTGTCGTAGTTGAGGCCCCGTCCGCCCGCGAAGTCGGACGACACGTCGCCGGGCGTCACACCGACGTTGTAGGCGTTGGGCGCGACCCGCAGGGTGGTGTCGTACTCCACGTTGCCCATCGGTCGGTTGATGAACATGCCGTAGCCGCCACGGAGGACGTTGTTGCCCTCGCCATCGATGTTCCACGCCAGGTTGATGCGCGGCATCCAGAACGGCGATCGGTTGCCGACCAGATCCTTCGGCACGTCGCCGGTGGCGGCGTACTGGTAGCCGTTCAGGCGCTGGAACGTGCCCGGGTCGAGGAACGTGCCGACGTTGGGGTTGTAGGCCGACGGATCGAACACGGCGCCGAGGCCGTTGCGCTCGATGTTGTTGGGCATGTACGCCCAGCGGAGGCCGTATTCGAACGTCAGGTTCGAGCGGACCTTCCAGCTGTCCTGCGCGAAGATGTCGAAGTTCCAGGCGCGGAAGTTGCCCACCGGGATGCGCGTGCCCTGCACGGCCTGGGCGAACTTGCCGGTCATCATGTCGGCCACCGTGTTGCCGGTGGTGCCGCTCGCCCAGTTGGCGAAGATCAGCTGGACGTTCTCCTCGTTCTGGAAGTTCTGTTCCTTGCTGAGGCGGGTCGCCGTAGCGCCGAACTTCAGACCGTGGGTGCCGACGATCTTGGTCAGCTTGTGCTGGAACTGCAGCGCGTCGTTGTAGGCGAAGACGTCGTTCATCGGCGACCACAGGTCACCGACCTGGCTGCCGCCCCAGCTGTGGATGGCCTGCAGGGGCAGGTACGGGCTCATGCCCGGGAACATGCCTTCGAAGTCGATGCCCTGCGACGCCTTGCTGACGCGCGACGGGTCCCTGTAGAAGTTGTCGAGCGTCAGCCGGCTGTAGCTCACCAGCGACTCGGCCGTTGTCGTCGGGCCGAGCACGTTGACGAGGTTGAACGAGTAGCTGTTGCCGGCCGCGTCCTGCACGTTGGGCGTCGGCAGCGCGACCTGCGAGGGGCCCCACCAGCCGCCGCGGGGCTGGTCGAGCGACTCGCTCTCGCGGGCGAAGCGGACGTACGCCTTGGTGTTGTTGCTGATGTTGAGGTCGACGCGCGTCTTGAAGTCGTTGCGGTTCTGCGGCTCGAGCGCCGAGTACACGTAGTTGAACCGGTTGGTCGGATCCTGGTAGTTCGGGTCCGGATAGGCGTTGACGAGGAACTGACCGAGCGGGTGGATGAAGGGCGCGATGTTGTTGCCCGGCGCCAGCTCACCCGCGCCCGCGAAGCCGCCAGGGATGTTCACCGTGGTCGGCATGTTGAGGTTCTGGCCGGTGCCGGCGAGCAGCTCGCTGAAGTCACCGCGCTTCATCGCCGCGGTCGGGACCGTCGTGAAGCGCGAGCCCGAGTCGACGTTCTGCTTCTGGTACTCGTAGCCGACGAAGAAGAACAGCTTGTCGCGGTTCTTGGTGAACCCGAGCCCGGGGATGACGATCGGGCCGCCGACGTTGCCGCCGGGATACTGGTAGGTGTCCTTCGGCTTGTCGGTGCCGGCAATCGAGTTGGAGCGGTCGTTGGCGCTGAACTTCGAGTCGCGGATGTAGTCGTACAGGGTGCCGCGGAAGCGCGAGGTGCCCGACTTGGTCACGGCGCTGACGCTCATGCCGCTCGAGCCGTACTCAGCCGCGTAGTTCGAACTCTGGACCTTGACCTCCTGCACCATGTCGTTGTTCAGCGTGACGATCACGCCGCTGTTCGACCCGATGTCGATCAGCGCCGAGCCGTCGAGGCTGACGGTGTTGCCCGAGCTGCGCACGCCGTTGACCGTGTAGGCCTGGGTGTTGTTGGCGCCACTGCCGAAGCCGACGCTCTGCATCGTGCTCGCATCCGGCGCCACGACGCCCGGCAGGATGCGGAGCAGTTCGAGCGAGCTGCGGCCGATGATCGACAGCTTGTCGATCTGCTCGGCCCGGAGGACGCCCTCACGCGCACCGGTCTCCGTCTGGATGATCTCGGGCGACGACGTGACCGAGACCACTTCGTTGAGCTGGCCGACCTCGAGCGACACGTCGACGCCGCGGGTATCGGCCGGCGACAGCGTCAGGCTGGTCTGCTCGTAGGTCTTGAACCCCTGCAGTTCCACCTTGACGGTGTACGTGCCCGGGAACAGGCCGGAGAAGAGGTAGCCGCCGCGGTCGTCGCTGACCGCCGTGCGGACGGCCTTGGTGCCTTCGTCGGTCACGGTCACGGTGGCGCCCGGCAGGACGCCTCCGGAGGTGTCCGACACGGTGCCCCGAACGGTGGCCGTGGCCTGGGCATGCGCCAGGGTGGGCAGGGAGAGCGCCAGGACGATGGCGGCAACCCATCGGTGGCATCTCGGAACTACGTGCATAGCAGTCTCGCCTCGCAGGTAACTGGGCGTGCGAACGCCGGCCGTCGGGGGACCAGACATCCGCACCATGAACGTCCTACTGCTTTCAGGTGAGGCGGAGTATCTGCCCGGTTTCTGAGGCTTGTCAAGCGCTGGAAATCGTTCAAAAACTTGAACTTACGGCGCCTGTGAGCCATTCGGCCACAGGCTCGGGATGGGCCTCAGGGAAGGGCCGAATTGGACCGACCACCTCGGCGGCGAAGTCGCTATCGACAGATAGGGGCTGTGATGAATTGGTCCTGTTGAGGGACGAACTCTCGCCAATTGGACGGACCACTCGCGCCGCTTGAGAAATAAGTGGAAGGTCCTCTTTCGTGGCGTCCGTCTCAACGGCCGCCCGCCCCGACGAGCGAATCCGGCTAATTGGATCAGGTGGCCGCCCTCTCTTGTCACATCGTGGGATCAATGCGCACCGCCGAGCCCGCCGCGACAAGACGACGGCCGTGGTACAACGCGGGGATATGCCTGATCTCTGGCTCCCGCGGCGGTCCCGCCGCGAGTTCCTGCAGGCGGCGGGCGCTGCCGGCCTCGCCGCCTCCTGGCCCTGGTCGTCACACGCGCAAGCCGGCGATCCCGTCTTCGAGGCCATCCCGGCCGCCCGCAGCGGCATCACGTGGGTGCACGACAACGCGATGTCCGAGTTCCGCTACCTGCCCGAGACCTGCGGGTCGGGCTGCGCGTTCCTCGACTACGACGGCGACGGGTGGATGGACATCTACCTGGTCAACAGCGGCCCGGCCGACATCTACACGCCGAAGACGCCCATCCGCAACGCGCTGTACCACAACAATCGCGACGGCACCTTCACCGACGTGACCGAGAAGGCCGGCGTGCCTGGCGGCACCTTCGGCATGGGCGTCGCCGTCGCCGACTTCGACAACGACGGCTTCCCCGACCTGTTCGTCACGGCGTACGGCACCTGCACCCTGTACCGCAACAACGGCAACGGCACCTTCACCGACGTGACCGAGAAAGCCGGGCTGCGCGTGCCCGGCTGGACCACCAGCGCGGTGTGGTTCGACTACGACAACGACGGCCGCCTCGACCTGTTCGTCTGCAGCTTCGTCGAGTTCTCGCTGAAGACCAACGTGTACTGCGGCGACAACAAGCTCGGACGCCGCTACTACTGCATCCCGCGCGTCTTCAAGCCGTCGTCGTCGTTCCTCTTCCACAACAACGGGGACGGGACCTTCACCGACGTCACGAAGGGCACCGACATCCAGCGCGCCCTCGGCAAGGGCCTCGGCGTCGTCGCCACCGACGTCAACAACGATCGGCAGCTCGATCTGTTCGTCGCCAACGACACGGTGCAGAACTTCCTGTTCATGAACCGCGGCGGGGGCAAGTGGGAGGAAATCGGCCTGGCCTCGGAGGTCGGCTTCTCGGCCAATGGCCAGCCGCGATCGGGCATGGGCGTCGATGCGGCCGACTTCGACCAGGACGGGTGGGAGGACCTGTTCGTCGCCAACGTCGATCAGGAGATGTTCTCGCTCTACAAGAACCGCGGCAACGAGTCGTTCCAGGACGTCGCGCACGCCAACGGCGTGGCGCAGTCGACGCGCCTGCTGAGCGGCTGGGGCCTCAAGTTCTTCGACTACGACCTCGACGGGCACCTCGACCTCATGCTGGCCAACGGCCATCCCGACGACATGATCGAGCACTACTCGACGCAGGTCAGCTACAAGGAGCCGCTGCTGCTGTTCCACAACGAAGGCGGCCGGCTGAAGGATGTCAGCGCCGGCAGCGGTCCGGTGTTCAAGGAAGAGTTCACGGCCCGCGGCCTCGCCGTCGGCGACATCGACAACGACGGCCGGCTCGACGTGCTGATCAACAACAACGGCGGCGCGCCGACCCTGCTGCACAACCGCGCCGGCAAGGGCCATCACTGGGTGGGACTGTCGCTGCAGGGGGTGACCTGCAACCGCGACGCCATCGGCGCCCGCCTCAGCTGGTCGGTCGGCGGCAAGGTCACGCGGCGCTTCCGCCCCGGCGGCGGCAGCTATCTGTCGGCCCACGACCCGCGCGAGGTGCTCGGTCTCGGCGCCGCGACCCGCGTCGACTGGGTGGAGATCGCCTGGCCCGCCCCGAGCACGCGCGTCGATCGCCTCACCGACGTGAAGATCGACACCTATCAGAAAGTCGTCGAGGGCAAGGGTCTCGTCTAGAGAGGCGTCGACCTCAAGGTCGACGGGACGCCTATCTGTCTGAACCCGCACGTCTAGTGCATTCAGGTGAGCGCGTCGTCCTGGCCCGGCGGCTAAGCTGACGGTTCGGCTATTTCCAGCCAACCAGGTATCGATGTCTGCACAGATGCTCTCTGGGCGGCGGGCGTGGTGGCTCGCCGGCTTCTTCCTGCTGCTGCTGAACAGCGCCTACCTCGGCGCCTTCGCGACGGCATCGGCGTTCTACTACGCCCAGGTCACCCTGCACATCGTCGGTGGTGCGGTGCTCGGCGTCACGGCGCTGCGGTTCCTGGTCCGGCACCGCGCGGTGCCGGACGGGTGGGGCATCGCCGCGGGTCCGCTGCTGGTGGCGCTGGTCACCGGGGCGGCGTTGACCTGGACGGGCGCCACCCGTCCCTGGCGGTGGCTGCTCTACACCCACATCGCCGCATCGGTGCTCGGCGTCCTGCCGGTGCTGCTGGGCCTGCTCGTGCGCCCGTTCGGGCGGCGGGCGGCGCGTGAGAGCCGCCTCGGCGACGCGGCCCTCCCCGGCGCCACGCTGATGCGAGTAGCCGTCGTGGTGACGCTGGTGGCGATGGTCGGATCGATCGTGTACGTGAGCCGCCACGGCGCGGTGCGCCGCGCGTCGTACCGCATCCAGAACCCGGCGGTCGTGCCCACCTCGATGTTCGAGGAGGGCGCCGGCCCGAACGGGCCCTTCTTCCCGTCGTCGGCCAACACCAACCGCAACGGCGTGATCCCGTCGAACTTCTTCATGACGAGCAAGGACTGCGCGCGCTGTCACAAGGAGATCTACGACGAGTGGAACGAGTCGGCGCACCATTTCGCGTCGTTCAACAACCAGTGGTACCGCAAGTCGATCGAGTACATGCAGGACGTCGTCGGCACCCAGCCGTCCAAGTGGTGCGCCGGCTGCCATGACCACGCGGTGTTCTTCAACGGCCGCTTCGACACGCCGATCAAGCAGCAGATCGACACGCCCGAGGCGCAGAACGGCCTGAGCTGCACGTCGTGCCATGCCATCACGCACGTCGGCAGTTCGATGGGCAACGGCGACTTCGTCATCGAGTACCCGCCGCTGCACGACCTGGCCGTGAGCGACCAGCCGCTGTTGCGGTGGGCGCACGACAAGCTGCTGGCTCTCGACCCGCAGCCGCACCGCGAGACGTTCATGAAGCCGTTCATGACCGAGCAGACGTCGGAGTACTGCAGCAGCTGCCACAAGGTGCACCTCGACGTGCCCGTCAACGGGTATCGCTGGATTCGCGGCTTCAACGACTACGACAACTGGCAGGCCTCCGGTGTGTCCGGCATGGGGGCGCGCGCGTTCTACTACCCGGCCAAGTCGTCGGGCTGCGGCGACTGCCACATGCCGAAGGTGGCCTCCACCGATCCGTCGGCCAAGGACGGCAGGCACAAGAGCCACCGCTTCGCCGCCGCCAACACGGCCCTGCCGTTCGTCAACGGTCACGCCAACCAGATGAAGGCCGTGCAGTCGTTCCTCAAGGATGGCCAGGTCTCGGTCGACGTCTTCGGTCTCGTGCGCACGCCCGGCGGGCAGGTCCTCGAGGAGCGGCAGCTGGCCGGCGCCGAGCCGCGCCTCAATTCGACGTTTGCGGTCGGCGAGGAATCGATGCACTTCGGCGCCGGCAGCGCCGTGGTGACGACGCCGGTCGAGGTGGTGGCGCCGCTCGACAAGGCACAGCCGGCACTGCGACGCGGCGAGAGCGTGCGGCTCGAGGTGGTCGTCCGGACCCGCAAGGTCGGGCACTTCTTCCCGGGCGGCACCGTCGACGGCCATGAGGTCTGGGTGGAGCTCGAGGCGGTCGACAGCAAGGGCCGCACCATCATGCACAGCGGCAAGGTGGCCGACGAGGGTCGCGGCCGGGTCGAGACCGGCGCGCACTTCTACAAGAGCCTGATGCTCGACGCCGAAGGCAATCCGATCAACAAGCGCAACGCCTGGGCGGCGCGCTCGGTCGCCTACGTGCGCCTGGTGCCGCCGGGTGCCGCCGACACGATCCACTACCGACTCGACGTGCCGCCCGATGCCGGTGACACCATCACCCTGACGGCGCGCATCAACTACCGCAAGTTCAACTGGTGGAACACGCAGTGGGCGTTCGCGGGCGTCCGCGATCCGCAGCACCGCGACGTGCGCCTCTCGAAGGACTACGACAACGGTCGCTGGGTCTTCACCGGCGACACGTCGAAGGTCTCGGGCAAGGTGAAGGAGATCCCGAACCTGCCCATCACCGTCATGGCCGAGTCGAGGACGACCCTGAAGGTGGTGGACGCGACAGCGCCCCTGCCCGCCGATGCGCCGGTGGTCACACAGGCAGTGCGCGAGCGCTGGAACGACTACGGCATCGGCCTGCTGCTGCAGGGCGATCTCAAGGGGGCCGAGGGGGCGTTCCTCAAGGTGACGCAGGCCGAGCCCGGCTACGCCGACGGCTGGGTCAACGTGGCGCGGGCGCGGCTCAACGAGGGCAACGTCGACGGCGCCACCCAGATGCTGCAGCGCGCGCTGACGATCGACCCGCGACTGGCCAAGACGCACTTCTTCCTCGGCCAGGCGGCCCGGGCCCTCGGCGACTACGACACGGCCATCACCCATCTGCGCGAGGCCGCGCGTCAGTACCCCCGCGATCGCGTCGTGCGCAACCAGTTGGGCCGCGTGCTGTTCCTCAAGCGGCAATACGCGGCCGCGATCACCGAATTCAAGGTGGCGCTCGACGTCGACCCCGAGGACCTGCAGGCGCACTACAACCTGATGCTGTGCTACCAGGGTATGGGCCAGACCGACCTGGCGGCGCGCGAACGGACCCTGTACGAGCGCTTCAAGGCCGACGAGTCGGCGCAGGCCATCACCGGCGACTTCCGGCGCCTGAATCCCGACGACAACAACGAGCGCCAGAGCGTGCACGAGCACCGCACGTTCACGCCGTTCCCGGCCGACGCCGCCTCGTCGGGACAGACCACCGTCGCCACCTCGGCCCCTGCGGCACCGCCGACGCGGCTGGGTCCGGCGCCTCGCCGGGCGGCGGCACCGGCACGTCCGACGCCGCTGGCGGCGCGGGCCCCCTCACCGGCGAAAGTCGAATCCCCAGAATGATGCGTCATCGTTTCCTCACGCATGTCCTGTCCGCCATCGCGGTGGCAGGGGTGGCGGCCACCGCCGTGATGGCCCAGGGCGCGAAGGCGCGCGGCCCGGTCGCCTTCACCGACGTGACGGTCCAGTCCGGCGTCACCTTCCGCCACACCAGCGGCGCCTTCGGCAAGAAGTACCTGCCGGAGACGATGGGATCGGGTGTGGTGGTGCTGGACGTCGACAACGACGGTCGGCAGGACCTCTTCTTCGTCAACGGCACGGTGTGGCCCGGGCGGGCGGCGACGCGCAGCCTGCCGGCGCTCTATCGCAACGCCGGCGGCGGCCGCTTCACCGACGTCACGCGCGCGGCCGGGCTCGCCACAACGGCGTACGGCATGGGAGCCGCGGCGGCCGACTACGACAACGACGGCTTCATCGACCTGTTCGTCACCGCACTCGGTGGCAACCGCCTGTATCGCAACACGGGCAAGGGCACGTTCCAGGACGCGACCGTCAGGGCCGGGGTCGGTCGGGCCGGCTTCTCGACGAGCGCCGCCTGGCTCGACTACGACAAGGATGGCCGGCTGGATCTGGTCGTGGCCAACTACGTCCAGTGGCAACTGGAGAAGGACATCCACTGCACGCTCGACGGCAAGACCAAGTCGTACTGCACGCCGGAGAGCTACAAGGGCGAGACGCCGTTCCTCTTCCGCAACAACGGCAACGGCACCTTCGAGGACGTGACGAAGAAGGCGGGCCTCCACGATCCGACGAGCAAGGGCCTCGGCGTCGGCCTGCTCGACTACAACGGCGATGGCTGGCTCGACATCTTCATCGCCAACGACACCCAGCCGAATCGGCTCTACCGCAACACGGGCAAGGGCACCTTCGTCGACGAGGCCGTGACCGCCGGGGTCGCCTTCAACGAAGCGGGGGTGGCGCGCGCCGGCATGGGCGTCGATGCCGCCGACTTCGACGGCTCGGGCCGCCCCGGCCTGCTCATCGGCAACTTCTCCAACGAGATGCTGTCGCTCTACCGCAACGAGGGCAACGGCCTGTTCATCGACGATGCGCCGACGTCCACGCTCGGGCGCGAGTCGCTGCTGTCGCTGACCTTCGCGTGCTTCTTCTTCGACGCCGACAACGACGGCCTGCTCGACATCTTCACGGCCAACGGGCACGTCGCCGACGACATCAGCCGCGTCCAGCCCAAGGTCACCTACGCCCAGCCGGCGCACCTGTATCGCAACACCGGCAAGGCCCGGTTCTCCAACGTCGCGGCCGGCAGTCCAGCCCTCTCGAAGGCCGTCGTGGCCCGCGGCGCCGCCCACGTGGACATCGACAACGACGGCGATCAGGACCTCGTGGTGACCGTCAACAACGGCCCGGCGCGGGTGCTGCGCAACGACTCCCCGGCCGCGCAGGCGCTGCGCCTGTCGCTGGTCGGCGTGAAGTCCAACCGGTCGGCCATCGGCGCGCAGGTGCGTGTCACCGTCGGCAGCCTCACCCGGACGGCGATGGTCAAGACGGGTTCGAGCTACCTGTCGCAGAGCGAACTGCCGCTCACCTTCGGGCTCGGCGCGGCGTCCAAGGTGGAGCAGGTCGAGATTCGCTGGCCCAGTGGCCAGGTCGATCGCCTCGGTCCGCAGACCGCCGGCCAGACTCTGGTGGTCACCGAAGCGAAGGGCGTCACCGCGAAAGTGCCGTTCGGACGGTGATCGGCGCCGTGGATAACGGTCGCCGGGGCGAGCATCACTGACCGTCGGCCAAAGGCCGACGGCGACAACGGACCGTCGGGCAAGCCCGACGGCGACAGACACACATACATGACGCGAACATTTTCGGTGCTGGCTGTAGTCGTCTCGTTGGGCGTCGTCCTCGCGGCGCAGACCGCGCCGTCGCCCCGCGACGTGCGCGAGCGGGCGTGGCAGGCCAACAACCTGGGCGTGGCCTATCTCGAGCAGTTCAATCACGAGAAGGCTGCCACCCAGTTCGAGGCCGCTCTCGCCATCGACGGCAGCTTCACGCCAGCCCGTGTCAACCTGGCCATCGCCCGCCTGTACGAGCCCGACCTGCCAGCGGCCCTGAAGGCCGCCACGGCTGCCGCCGCCACGCCAGCCGCGCCGCCGCACGCCGACTTCGTCCTCGGCCTCATCGCCCGCAGCGAGAACCGCGAGGCGGATGCCGTCGCCGCGTTCCGCCGCGTGCTGGAGACGGACCCGGACGATGTGGCGTCGCTGGTGAACCTGGGGCAGTTGCTGCTGCAGCGGCGCGAGTATGCCGAGGCGGTCCCCGTCTTCTCGAAGGCCGTGGACCTCGAGCCCTACAACGTGTCGGCGCTGTACAACCTGGCGGTCGCGCAGACGCGGGCCGGCCAGCGGGAACTGGGCGCCGCGACGACCGCGAAGTTCCAGGCGCTGCGCGAGACCGGCTACGGCACGACCTACTCCAACACGTACATGGAGCAGGGGCGCTACGCCGAAGCGATCCTCTCGACCGGCGGTGAGCCCGACCTCGTCCCGCCCGCCCGCCCGTTGACGTACTCGACGACGCCGCTCACCTTCGCCGGCAGTGCCGTCAGCGCCCTCGCCGCCGCCGACGTCGATGGCGACGGGCGCAGCGACTACCTCACGGTCGGTCCGCTGGGCGTCGACGCCTACCTGAACGCCGGCACGACGCCGCAGCGTGTGCGTCCGGCGCCCTGGCCGGTGCCGGCGGCCCTCGGGACCCGCGGCGTGGTGGTCGCCGACGTCGACAACGACGGCAAGGCGGACCTGCTGCTGCACGGGCGCGGGGGCATCGCGCTCTGGCACCAGAAGTCCGGGACGACACTCGACTTCGAGGACGTGACCGCAGCGAGCGGCATCGTCACGTCGCTCGACGTGCGCACGGCGGCCCTGGTCGACCTCGACCACGACGGCGACGCCGACGTGGTGCTCGGCGGTGCGTCCAGAGATGCGGGCGACGCGGCGCCGCTCGCGGTGTGGCGCAACAACGGCGACGGCACGTTCGCAGACATCTCGGCCACCGCGTTGCCTGGTCAGACCCCGATGGTGGCCCGCGCGATGGTGCCGACCGACGTCGACCTCCGCCGCGACATCGACCTGATCGTGCTCGGCGACGACGGCCGCGTCCGCCTGTGGCGCAACATGCGCGACGCGTCGTTCCGCGAGGTCTCGACCAGTGTCGGGCTCGACGCCCTGCCAGCCGCCGCGGCCCTCGCCGTGGGCGACGCCACCAAGGACGGCTTTCCCGACATCGCCGTCAGCGCGAAGACCGGTGAAAGCGTCCTGGCGGTGGGCGCCTCGAACAACCGGTTCAACATCAGACCATTCGCCGCGCTGCCTGCCGCTGCGCACGCGGCCCAGATGGTCGATGCCGACAACGACGGGCTCCTCGACGTCGTCACGCTCCAGGCCGACGGCGTGCGTGTCATCCGGCAGGTGGCCGGCGGCTTCGAGGACGTCTCGACGCGGGCTGGTCTGGCGACGGCACCGGGTGTGACGGCCGGTGCCGAGGGCGGTGCGTTGCTGCTGCTGGACACCGATGCCTCCGGCGGCATGGACGCCGTGATGTTGCGAGCTGGGACGGCCACCCTGCATCTCGCCTCGGGCGCGGGCTGGCCGAGCATCCGTGTCCGCCTGACCGCGCAGGTGAGCAACCGCAGCGGCCTCGGTGCCAAGGTCGAGATGCGCGCCGGCAGCCTGTGGCAGAAGCTCGAGACCTCCGCGTCCTCGCCGTCGTCCGCTCCGGCCGACATCCTGTTCGGCCTCGGCACGCGGGCGTCGGTCGACGTGGTCCGCGTGCTGTGGCCAGCGGGCATCGTCCAGGCCGAGCCCATTAGTGCCGACACGCTGAAGGCCAATGCCCTCGACGTCGTCGAACTGGATCGCAAGCCCTCGTCGTGCCCGTACCTCTACACGTGGAATGGCGATCGCTTCGAGTTCGTCACCGACTTCCTCGGCGGCGGCGAGATGGGGTATCAGGTTGCCCCGGGTGTCTTCAACACGCCAGACCCCGAGGAGTTCGTTCGCATCCGCGGCGACCAGTTGCGCCCGACGGACGGCCGCTACGAGCTGCGGATCACCAACGAGCTCGAGGAGACGCTGTTCCTCGACCACCTGTCGCTCGTGGCCGTCGACCATCCGGAGGGGATGGACGTGTTCCCGCGTGAAGGCCTCGTGTCGGCACCGGATGCCGGTCTGCGCCTCGAAGCGCTGCGCAACCGCCGCGCCGCGACACGCGTGACCGACGCCGCTGGCCACGACGCCACGCGCGTCGCCGCACGCACCGATCGCGCCTTCGTCGACGGGCTGCCGCTGCTGCCGGTGCGCGGGTACGCAAAGCCTCACGCCATGACCATCGACCTCGGCGCCGACACGCCGGCACGCGGCGCCGTCCTGCTGCTCACCGGCTGGACCGACTACGCCTTCTCGAGCGACAACATCGCGGCCTCGCAGGCCGGCCATGCCCTGCAGCCGCCAGCGCTGCAGGTGCGCGATGCACGCGGCGTCTGGCAGACGGTCATCGCGGAGATCGGCGTGCCGGTGGGACGACCGCAGACCATCGTGGTGGACCTGACCGATCGTTTCCTGTCGGCGAGCCGCGAGGTGCGTATCGCCACGAGCATGCGCGTGTACTGGGATCAGGTCGAGGTCGCGACGCGTGACACGCGGGCCACGCCGATCGTGACGCGCGTCGACGCGACGACCGCCGACCTGCGCTGGCGCGGCTTCTCCGAGATGGTCTCGACGCAGGAACCTCTGACGTTCGACTACAGCCGGGTCCTCGCCACGTCGCCCTGGAAGCAGATGCCCGGGCGCTACACGCGTGAGGGTGACGTCAGGTCGCTGCTCACCTCGGTCGACGATGCCTTCGTCGTCTCGCGGCCGGGCGACGAGGTCGCCCTGTCGTTCGACGCCTCGGCGCTGCCAGCCCTGCGCGACGGCTGGACGCGCACGTTCCTGCTGCATGGCGACGGCTTCAGCAAGGAGATGGACATCAACTCGGCCAGTCCCGATCAGGCCTGGCCCCTGCCGTCGCGGACATCGCGCGGCGCGCGTCCCGGCATGTCGACGCCGGCGTCCCCCCTCGACGAACCGGAGTGGTTCACGCGCTACAACACGCGCGTCGTGGGACGCCAGGTGCCGCGCCTGGCAGGCCTGCCGCAGTGACGACGCCCCGCCTGCGGTACGCCGCGGCCGCGTGCCAGACCGACCTGCCGTGCCCGCGGACGCGGGCCGACATGGCCGCCAACACCGACCGCATGATCGCGATGATCGACGCGGCGGTGATCGGCAGCCAGCCGTTCCTGCCGGTCCGCCTGGTGGTCTTCCCCGAGTTCGCGCACGCCGCGCCGGCCTACGCCACCGTGGAGGCGCTGATCGAGCACCTCGCCGTCCCGATCCCCAACGCGCACACGGACCGCCTGGCGCAGCGCGCGCGCCAGCACGACCTCTACATCCAGAGCGGGTCGATGATCGAGGTCGATGCCCGCTGGCCCGGGGTGGTCTTCAACACGACCTGCCTCATCGGGCCTGACGGCATTCTCACGAGGTACCGCAAGGTCAACCCGTGGATTCCGTTCGAGGTCCACGCCAGCCCGCACGACATCCCGGGCTATGACGAGCCGCTCTTTCCGGTGGCCGACACCCCCATCGGCAAGCTGGGGTGTGCGATCTGCTACGACTGGCTGTTCCCGGAAGCGATCCGCCAACTGGCCGCCAACGGCGCCGAAGTGCTGATCCGCGTCTCGGCGTACATGGACCCCTGGGGCGCGACCGAGCCGATGAACTGGTGGACGCTGGTCAACCGGACGCGCGCCCTCGAGAACATGGCGTTCGTCGTCGCGGCCAACCAGGGCGCGAGCCTGGCGCACTACCCGCCGTATTCGTGGCCGGGGGGCAGCCAGGTGGTGGACTTCGAGGGACGGCTGCTGGCCGAGGCCTCGCCCGGCCCTGGCGAGCGCATCGTCGTGGCGCCGATCGACATCGAGGCGCTGCGGCACGAGCGCAGCACCCGCATCGGCCACCAGATGCTGGCGCACCTGCGGACGACGGCCTACCCCATCTACCAGGCCGACGGCTTCCCGCCCGCCGGCATCACGTCACCGATCACCTACGCATCGAACGTCGCGCGGATCGTGCAGCGCAAGGGATGAGTGCGTGGGAGGGCGCGCTCGCCGAGCGCGCCGTGTGCCTCAGCCGATCCGGTAGATCGTGTCGTCGGTGCAGACGACCATGGCCCCGTCGGTCGGATCGAAGGTGATGCCGACCAGACCGGCGCCGCTCACCACCACCGTGCGTGTGCCATCGGCAGCGACCCGATAGACGGCGCTGTCGCCCGCCAGGGCATCGACGACGTGCAGGACGCCGTGGCGATCGAAGGCGAGGCCCTGCGGCCGACCGAAACCCTCGACCCAGCGTGTCACGACGCCGTCGGGCGTGACCGTGTAGAGCGCATCCGACGAGTTCAGGGTCGGCGCGGAGACGACGAGCGTGTCGTCGGGCGCCACGGCGAGATGGAAGGCGGCGACGCTGGGGGGAATGGTCGCGAACGGCTCGGACCGGCCCTCGCGGTTGACACGATGGATGGTGCCGGACCGGTCGCCGACGAGCAGGTCGCCCGCGTGCGTGAAGGCCAGACCGAAGGCCACCCCGAGGCCGTCTGCGAATCTGGTCACCGCGCCGTCGGCGGTCACGCGTGACACGGTGCCCTCGAACCGGCTGGACACGTAGAGATCGCCGTCCGGGCCGAACGCGAGGGATGTGGCATTGCCGAGCCCCGTGACGAACGGCTCGCGGGCGCCATCGGGACCGACGCGGAACACCGACACCGGCGTCTGCTGGCCGCGCTGCCCGCTGAGCGTCGCGTACAGGCGTCCCTCCCGGTCGAACGCCGGGCTGTCGACCTGGTGCACGCCAGTCGCGAGGACGGTGCCGACCTCGATCACCGGCGTCGAACCTTCGAGTCCTTCGATGACGAGCGGTTGCCGCCCGCCGGGCGTCCCGGCCGGGACCTCGGCGACGAGCACGCGGGGCGAGGCACGCACCACGCGGGCGCGCTCCCCACCGAGCCGGACGTCGAGCAGGTGCCCTGGCCGGATGTCGAAGCCACTGCCGCTCACGGTCAGCCGGCCGCCAGGCAGCACGGCCGTCGGCTCGATGCGTTGAATCGCTGCGCGTTGCACGTGGCGATCGTACCTTGAGCCCTGCGCCTGAGCCCTGAGCCCTACTCCACGCGCCGCGCGCCCGCGTAGCGGTCGGACCAGTAGGCCGCGTCGAGGCGGTCGATGCGGACTCGGCTGCGAGTGTTGGGGGCGTGGATGAAGCCCCCGTCGCCGGTGGCGATGCCCACGTGCGAGATGCGACGCCCATCCGTGCGAAAGAAGACGAGGTCGCCTGCGGCGATCTCGCGGTCGCGCACCTTGCGACCGATCTCGTACTGCGCCTCGGCCGTCCGCGGTAACGCCACCCCGGCTTCGCGGTAGAGGAACTGGACGAATCCGCTGCAGTCGAACCCGCTCGGGGACGCGCCCCCGGGGCGATAGGCCGTCCCCGTGTAGGCACGGGCATCGGCGAGGATCGCCGGGCCCGAGACCACACTTCCCGGGTGGGTCATCACCGGCCGGCGCCCCCCACCGGAGGCACAGGCCGAGGCGGCGACGGCCAGCAGCACCACGAGCACGCGCCCGGCGAGTCCCATGTCGGCGCTATCGGGCGCTTCGGTGTAACTCTTTAGTCACGTGCACGTTACCGGTCGAATGGATGGCTTGACAGTGTCGAAGCCCGTCGGCCAGACTACGAGCACGTACCGTTGCACGGGTCAGTAACGCCGCCTATGGAGCAGACATTGCTTCTCAACGCGACGTGGGAGCCCCTCAAGGTCGTCAACTGGCAGAAGGCCCTGACCCTCTGGTGCCAGGGCAAGGTGGAGGTGGTCGCCAGTTACGACCGGGAAGTGCGCTCAGTCTCGCTGAGTTTTCGACTTCCTTCCGTCATCCGCCTGCTGCGGCGGATACGCATCAGGCGGGCCATCGACGATGTGCCCTTCTCGCGCGCGAACATCTACGCCCGCGATCGCTGTACGTGCCAGTACTGCGGTGTCCGGTTCTCGGCCGCCGACCTCACGTTCGACCACGTCATCCCGGTGGCCCAGGGTGGTCGCAAGACCTGGGAGAACATCGTCGCGGCCTGCGTGACCTGCAACAGACGCAAGGGTGGGCGCACGCCGGAACAGGCCGGCATGTCGCTGACACGCCCGCCGAAGCGGCCGTCGAAGGCGCCGGCGGTGCGGCTGACCATCGGGCTGCGCCACACGCCCGACAGCTGGCGCGACTATCTGTACTGGAACGTCGAGCTGGACGAGACCTGAGCGGGTGCGCGGCTCAGGCCGCGCGGACCGGCACGACGGGCGGCTGCGCGCGGCTGAAGTCGCGCACGATCAGGTCGGCCTCGGTGAAGAGCGCGCGCCCGGGCGGTTCCTTGAACGGCTCGACGAGCACGCCCGGCGCCCCCGGCAGGTCGTCGACGACCTCGACGTAGCGCTGCGGGTACGACGCCTCGCGGAACGTCACGCCGACCACGGCCTCGTGGCGGGTCTTGAGCGTGGCGAAGTCGTGCATCACCACTTCGAGCATCTCGTCGGACGGCGAGGTGGCCAGGTAGGACAGCACCAGGTCACGCACGTCGTCGAAGAACTGTGGCGGATGCGTGCGCGCATCGAACGTGCCATCGGCCCGCGCAAGCTGACGCAGGCCCTGGCCATCCGGCGCGATGTGATAAAGCTCGTGCACGACGGTGTCGAGCCGCACGACCCAGGGCGGCAACCCCGGATACCGTTCCAGCTTCCGTCGGCTCACCTGATCGGTGAAGCGCGGCAGCGTCACCGAGATCATGTAATCGACCGGCGTGCCACGAATCACGACGCGAGGCGAGCGGGTGACGAAGCACGGCGAACGCCTGGTGATGACGCCGGTCGCCTCGTCCGCCCAGAAGTAGTACCCGGGTTCGCTGGTCGGCAGCGTCAGGCAATGGCAGGTCGCGTTGGGCCCCTCGGTGCCCGACCGTCCGCGACGGGCGAACACGAGCGTGCGC
Organism: Luteitalea sp.; assembly: GCF_022842525.1. Taxonomy (NCBI): domain Bacteria; kingdom Pseudomonadati; phylum Acidobacteriota; class Vicinamibacteria; order Vicinamibacterales; family Vicinamibacteraceae; genus Luteitalea; species Luteitalea sp. The sequence continues at coordinate 37,058 of NZ_JALHPM010000017.1, read as the reverse complement.
TCGGGACGGACGTGGGCGAGGGCCGGGACGCGCAGGGCGATGTCGGCAACGAGGCCGGAGAGCGCGTCGGTGAAATGAAACATCGCTACTTGGCGAATCGGGCGGGCGGGGCCGCAACATGAGACACCCGCAAGGCCCGCCGGGTCAAGCTCGAGGCACGGGCGGCGGCGACGGCCGAGCCGGCGTCTCGTCTGCAGGAACGGGGCTCGACGGCGGCTCGTCGGCCGGCGCCGGCGCCTGGGGCGAATCGCCCTCCTCTCCGTCGGACGCCGGCAGCGTCGCCGGTGTCTCCGGGCGTTCGGGGAGCGGCGTCGGCACGCTCGCCGCAGCCGGCTCGTCCTTCTGCTCGGGCGGCGGCACGGGGGCATCCCGCATGCCCATCCGCCTGAGGATCATCTGCTGCCGACGACGCAGACGGGGTGGGGGATCGGCAGGGCTGTAGCGATTGGGATTGATCAGTGCCCCGGCCAGCAGCGCCGCCTCCGCCGCCCCGAGGCTCGACGCCGGCTTGCGGAAGTAGTGACGGCTGGCGGCCTCGGCGCCCCAGGTCCCGCCGCCCCACTCGACCACGTTGAGATACAGCTCGAGAATCCGACGCTTGCTGAGCAGGCGTTCGAGGCGCCGCGTGATCAGCAACTCGCGCAGCTTGCGCAGCGGCGTCTGCGACTCCGAGAGATAGAGGTTCTTGGCGAGCTGCTGCGTGATCGTCGACCCGCCCCGGACGATGGTGCCCTTCGTGAGGTTCGCCTCGAGCGACTCCCTGATGGCGTCGATCTCGATGCCCTCGTGGTCCCAGAAGCCGCTGTCCTCGGTGACGAGCACGGCGCGCTTCAGCGTCTGCGCGATGCGGGCGTAGGGCACGAAGCGGTAGTCCTGCGTGGCGGGGCGTCCCTCGGCGTGTGCCTGATCGGCGCGCAGCCGCATGAACGCGGTGGCTGCCGGTGGGCTGTCGACGAGCGGTCGCACGTCGGGCAGCGTCACGACCAGGTAGCCGAGAAAGCACACACCCGCCGCGATACCGCCTGCTACCACGCGTCCTGCCGTCCGCATCACGGGCGATCGTTTCGACACGGCTGAGGAGCGGCGGCGCGGGGGAGCCATCGAGGTGTCAGCAGTATAGCGGCCGCGTCTTACGCGTCGGCGACGCGCAAGACGGGTCGGCCGCCTCGCGCCGGCCGGACGAGCGAAGCGTGCACCACTCCCGTACAATCTCGCCAATGACCGCCCGGGTCCAGGTGCTGGCGGAGGTGACCCACGATGCGGTCACCGCAGCGATGCTGCGTCGTCGTCGGCTGCTGGCCACGCTCGTGCTGCTGGCCCTGGCGGCGGTGTCCTTCTGGGTCGTGGTGGCGCTGGTCCGGGCACGCACGCAGCCCACCCTCGGCGTGCAGATGAGCCGGAGCAGTTCGTCGCTGCTGCGCCGGCCGGACGGCCGCGTCGCCGTCATCCGGGCCGTCCGGGCTCACAGCCCGGCGGCTGAGGCCGATCTTCGCCCTGGCGATCAGGTGATCAGCATCGATGGCGTCGCCATCGGCGACTCGGGGGCGCTGATCGCTCGGCACGACCGCCTGCAGCCCGGCGATGGCGTCGTGTTCGAGATCGAGCGGGAGGGACAGCGGCTGACGCGGCGCGTGACCGCGGGCCGCGTGCTCGTCGGGCGATGGGCGTGGGCGGGCGTGGCCATCCGCGTCGTGCTCGTCTTCACGCTGTTCCTGGGCATCCCCTCGGTGGTCTTCAAGTGGCGGCCGCATGATCCGCGGGCGCTGCTCTTCATGCTGTTCGGCTCGACGTTCGGCCTCTCGATGCTGAACTTCTCGGTGCCGGGCCTGAGCCAACCGCCTGAAAGCGTCCTGCCGATTCCGGAGGCCTTCCGTCGGTTCAACATGACGTCGCTGGCCATCACCTACGCCTGCGCGCTGGTCATCAACCCGACGCTGCTCCACTTCCTCGCGCTGTTTCCCGAGCCTCGGCTGGCGCCGCGCGCGCTCGGCCGCATGCTCCGCTGGACCTACCTGGTGCCAACCCTGGTCTGCTGGCTGGCAGCCCCGGTGGTGGTGCTGGTGGCGGCCACGTGGTTGCCGGCCCCGGCGCGTCCGCCGGTGGCGTTCACGCTGGCAGCCCTCTCCGGGGCCGGGGCATTGCGGGTGTGGTGGACGCGGCTGCGACGGCGCCCGTGGCGGACGCGGCTGCTCGACGACATCCACTGGCTCGGCGCCGCCGTCGCCCTGACGTACGTCGCCGTGATGCTCTCGGCGATCGAGGCCGTGAGCCTGCGATCGAACGAGGCGGCCGGGGTGATGGCGGGGTTGCTGATGGCCGCCGCTGCCGCGCTCTTCGGTGTCGGGGTCGGCGTCGCGTACCCGATTGCGTGCTGCATCGCGATGTGGCGTTCATGGCGACTGAGCTCGCCGGACGTCCGCCTGCAGATTCGCTGGCCGCTGCTGAGCATCGCGCTGGCGCTGGGCATCGCCGTCGTGCTCTCGCTGCTGTCGATCGGCCTGTCGTTCTCGACGGGCAACACGCCGCCGCCGTGGCTGTTCTCGGTCTTCGAGATCTCCACGTGGGTCGCATACTCGGTGATCCCGCTGGCCTTCGCCGCCGCGGTCCTGCGCTACGGCCTGATGGACATCCGGTTCATCATCCGTCTGACGTTCTTCTATCTGCTGACCACGGCCAGCGTCTACATCGGGACGTTTGCCGTCGTCCTGCTGCTGGCGACGGCCGTCGGATCGGCCGCCGACAGCAATCGTGTCACCACGATCCTGATCACGCTGCTCGCGATGTCGCTGTGCGAGCCGCTGCGCCGCCGCATCCAGCGGCGCGTCGACAAGCACTTCTATCAGCGCACGCCAGACCCGGTGGGCGTGCTGGCGCGGCACGGCCAGGCCCTGCGCGAGGTGACCCGCCCGGACGACCTCGAGCGACGCCTCGTCCTCGCCCTGCAGGAAGCCATTCCGCACGGGCCCACGTACGTCTTCCGTCGGCGCGAGGATCAGGCCGAGTTCATCGCGGCGCACTCACCGGACCCGACGGCCCGCGAGGCATTTGCCGCGCTGCCGTTCCTGACGCGGCGCGCCCCCGATCTGCTCGGCCCGACCGTGCTCGTCGAGTTGACGATGGACGTGGAGGAAGCGAGCACGTGGGATCGCCTCGGCATCGAGTCCCTGCTGCCGGTGCGGCAGGGGGATGCGATCGCGGTGGTGCTCGGCCTCGGCCGCAAGCGCTCGGACGAGGCCTGGCAGGAACGCGACATGGAGATTCTGTCGTCGCTCGCGGCCCAGACCTCGATGGCCATCGCCGACATCGAAGCGCGTCAGCACGACGCCTCGCTGAAGGAGGCCTTCGACAACCAGCGCGCGCTGCTGCCGCAGCAGTTGCCGCAGCCGGACGCCTTCTCGATCGCCGGGGCCTGGCATCCCGCGCTGGCGGTCGGCGGCGACTACTACGATGCGTGGTGGCTGTCGACCGACGCCATCGCGCTGTGCGTGGCCGACGTCGCCGGCAAGGGCCTCGCGGCCTCGCTCGTGATGGCCAACCTGCAGGCCACGGTGAAGGCGCTGGCCGGCCCCGACGTGAGCCCGGCCGACCTCTGCACCCGCGTCAACGAAACCCTCGCCGCCAACCTGCGCAAGGGCCGCTTCGTGACGTTCTTCTACGGCGTACTGCGGCTGTCGACCGGCGAACTGCGCTACGCCAATGCCGGCCACAACCCGCCCGTCCTGTCCTCGGACGGCGCCGTGCATCAGCTCGGCCTCGGCGATCCCGGTCTCGGCCTGCTGCGCACCCACCGCTACCGCGACGCCAGCGTCACACTCGGCGCCGATGCCCGCCTGCTGCTCTACACCGATGGCGTGACCGAAGGCCGCAGCCCGGACGGCGAGGACTTCGGCATGGCGCGCCTGCTCGATCTGGTCGACCGGCCGCACGCCAGCGCCGGTGCCCTGCGCGACGACGCGCTGTCGGCCATCGCCGCCTGGACGCAGGGGCAGTTCGACGATGACGTCACGCTGCTGGCGGTGGTTCACCGCCAGGGCAACGAGCCGTTGTTCCAGTCGCAGAAGATTCGCCTGCCCGGGTTGGGCTAGCCGGGCCGGGCGGGCCGGGCGTCATCGCCCTTCGATGACGACCTTCAACCTGTCGCCGGCCTGCGGGCGCTCCTGCGGGCTGAAGCCGTTGATGACCGCCAGGCGTGCCGCTGGCACCAACTTCTGCCCCGGGCCGGCCGCAATCGATTCCCAGGTGTCGCCCGCCTTCGCGGTGTAGAGCTCGAGCACGCTGGGTCGGATGCGTTCGGCCTCCCCCGCGCTGAGCGGCTGGAACGACTGCACCGTGCCGTCCACGGCCTGCTGCAACTGGCGGTAGGCGTTGGTGCCCGCCAGGCCGGCCAGCCGGAACACCTGGTTGTTGTGCCGAATCCAGGCCGCGCGGAGCACGACGTCGCCCATGTTCTGCATCTGGCCGCGGAACGTCCCGACGAAGGCCGGCAAACCGTTGACACGCGTCTCACTGCCCTCGACGAACTGCAGCCCCGTCTGCCCGAGGTCGGCGGCCGCCACGTCCTGCAGCGAGCGGGCCTGGCCGGGCTGCACCAGTTGCAGGAAGACATACCCGCCGCCCCCCTGCGGCTGCGCCACCACCTGCTGCGGCGTGTTCTGCACCTGCCAGCCCTGGGGGAACTCGAGCCGGAACCGCATGTCGGGATGGAGGAAGGTGTTGCCACGCAGCACGCCCTCGCGCGGGTTCTCCCCGAACATCAGGCCGTCGACGCGCTGCAGGTAGGCCGCGCGGTTGACCGCCAGCTCGCGCGTGGCCTGGGCCCGGAGCGACGAGACGCGCGCATCGAGGCGGGCGACTCGGTCGGCCGGCATGGGGTGGGTCGACAGCCAGTTGGGCACGCCCTTGCGGTCCGGGCCATCGTCCAGGCGACCGAGCGTTTCGAGCATGCTGGCGACGCCACGCGGATCCCAGCCCTGAGCGGTGGCGTACCCGGCGCCGAGGTCGTCGGCCTGCAGTTCGTCGTCACGCCCGAACTTGAGGAAGGCGACGCCGAGTCCGGCCTCCGCGACCTGACCGAAGGGGCGCAGCTCGGGCACGAAGATCTGCCCGAGCAGCAGTCCGAGCGAGCCGGCCGTCTGCTTGCTGTACTGCGCGGCTGAATGCCGGGCCGTCACGTGTGCAATTTCGTGTCCCAGCACGCCGGCCAGCTCGGCTTCGCTGTTGAGGTGGGCCAGGATGCCGCGCGTCAGGTAGACGAAGCCGCCGGGGACGGCAAACGCGTTCACCGCCGGGGCATCGACAACCGCGAAGGACCAGGGCAGGTCGGGTCGCTCGGTGGACGCCGCGAGGCGATGCCCGATGCCGTCGACGTACTGCTGCAGCGCCGGATCGTCGACCACGCCCATCTCCCGGCGGATCTGGGGATCGGATTCCTTGCCGAGCGCCACTTCCTGCGCCTCGCTCATCAGCGAGAACTCGCGTTGGCCGGTGGCTGGATTGGTGGCGCAGGCCACGGCCACGGCGGCGACGACAGCCAGTGCGGCCACGCGCCACGACATTCCTGTACGTTCGGTCATCCCACTCTCCTGCCTGTTCAGCACTAGCAAGGATGGCGCCAGTTGAACAAGAGCCCGGTGACTCTCGTCGCAGACCAGTACATGACGCCGGAACTCCACGCCCTTCCGGAGCCGCTGCCCACTCGGTTGCGCTGGACGCACACCCAGCGTCGCACGGCCTGGCTCTTCGATGACTCCACCTGTATCGGGTCGCTGGGGTTTGCCGGCTACGGCCGGGCCAGCGGCCTCACGAGCCGGGGTGTCTGGCACCTGCAGCGACGCGGCGTGCTGCAGCTCGGCGTGCACATGGCGCCGGCCGACGGACGGCGCGCCCCGATGCTGATGCGCCAGTCGTGGTCCTTCGACGGCACGCTGGACCTGCCGGGCGACGAGCCCGTCGAGTGGCGGGCGCTGGGCAGCCTCGGCGACACGTGGGCCTTCGCCCGCGTCGGCGACGGCGCGCGTCTGCTGACCTTCCGGACGTCCGGGGCACTGCAGACCGAGACGATGGTGGAGGTGGCGCCCGCCGCCAGCACCCTCGGAGACGCGTCGCCGCTGTTGCTGCTCGGCGCGTTCCTGGTGCGGCTGGCGGTGGACGACAGCGTGGTGATCGCGGGCGCCTAGCGCGTCTTCCCGCCGAAGTAGGACGGGATGACCATGCTCCGCATCGTCTGCAACCCAGCCGGCGCGGTGAGGACCTTGGGGATGGAGTTGACGGTGATCGACGCGGTGGCGATGTCGCCGTGGACGCCGCCGGCGATCTTCATGTGCAGGTCGGGCGATCCCTTGACGATGACCGCGTCGTAGGACTCCGGAGCGCCGAGGTAGGCCTCCATGTGGAGCGTGATGAGCTCCTGCCCGGCCTTGTCGTACCCCGTGCCGGTCTGGACGATCCCGGCCACCTGCCCCTTCTCCACCTCGAGGAACTGGCTCCTGGTCGCCTTCGTGGCGATCCTGGGGCCGATGACGTCGGTGATGGTCTCGAGCTTCCATCCCATCGCATCGGCGATCATCGCCACCGATTCGGTCAGGCCGACGTGGCGCACCGATCCGCTCTGGACCTTCTCGGCGAATTCATCCGGCGACAGGCCCGCGCCGATTTTCTGCTGGAACGGCAGGCGACGGATCGAGGCGTCCTGGATGCGCTCGACCCGGATGGTGTCGACGCGCTCGCAGACGCCCGTCAGGGTGATGGGCAGGGCGTCCATCGTGAAGCCGGGATTGACGCCGGTGCCGAGGACGGCCACCTTGGCCTTGCGCGCCAGGGCGTCGATCTTCTTGGCGAGGCGCTTGTTCGAGAACCACGGGTAGGCCAGTTCTTCCGTGGTGGAGACGATGGGCAGCTTGTACTTGAGGACGTCGGCGATCTGGTCGGTGACCTTGGCGAGCGACGAACTCGTGCAGAGCACCACCACATCGGGCTTGCTGGCCTTGACGACCGGGCCGAGCTTGCCCTCGACGATGACCGTCAGGGTCCGCCCGAGTTCGGCGACCTCACCGAGGTCCTTGCCGATCTTCGCGGGGTCGAGGTCGACGGCGCCGACGATCTTGAATCCCTTGCGGGATGCGCATTGACGAACGACACCAACGCCGATGGGACCGAGCCCCACGTGCAGGACGCGAATGGCCATGACCGGGAAATCTCCTGAAACGGCGCCGGATGCCGGCGCCCGTAAGCCCCAGATTATACTCGCCGGCACACCGTGGAAATCCTGATCGGGCTGGTGTTCCTCGGCGCGTCGCTCGCCGTGGCCTTCGTGCTGCCGGTGCTGTCGTACCTGCGTGCCACGCAGGCCACCCAGCGAGCCGAGGCGCTGTCACGAGAGGTGCAGGCCCTCCGTGCCGAGGTGGCGGCCCTGCGGGCCGCTCCCGGTGCCCCGGCGCCCGCGCCGCCACTCGCGCCCACGCCGACGGCCTGGGTCGAGACCGTCCGCGATCTCGCGGCGGCGCCCGAGTCCGCGCCGCCACCGGTGCTCGCGTCTCCCGTCGCCGCCGACGGGCCGCTGCCGGACACGGTGTCTGACGGGTCAGCCGTGGAGACCGCCCACGCGGACCACGGGCCCGCGCCGATCCCGGACGTGGCCAACGGCGCGCCGATCGTCGAGCCCGGCGTCCCGCGCCCCGAGCCGCATGTCGAGGGTCTCGAGGAGCGGATCGGTGCGCGGTGGCTGCTCTACGCCGGCATCGGCTCCCTGATCCTCGGCATCAGTTACTTCATCAAGTTCGCCTTCGACAACGGCTGGGTGAGCGAGCCGCTGCGCGTGGCCGTCGGGTTGCTGGTCGGCGGTGGGCTGGTGGCGGTGGGCCAGCGGTTCGTCCGACAGGGCCTCGCCCTGTTCGGCCATGCGTTGAGTGGCGGCGGCCTGGTGGTGCTGTACGTCGCGATCTACGCCGCCCTGCACATCTACGATCTGATCGCGCCGTCCACCGCCTTCACCGCCATGCTCGGCGTCACCCTGCTGGGCACATGGCTGGCCGATCGGCACGGCGTGCAGGTGCTGGCGGCCCTCGCGCTGCTCGGCGGGTTCCTGACGCCCGCGCTGGTCGGCGGCGGCGAGAATCGCCAGATCTTCCTCTTCGTCTACAACGCGCTGCTGATGGTCGGCGCGCTGGTCATGGTGGCGCGCCATGCCTGGGCGGGCGTGGCGGTGCTGGCCTACGGTCTCGCGGTCGCAATGGCGCTGGCGTGGGGCGTGCGGTTCTATCGGCCCGCCGCCGGCCTGCAGACCCTGCTGCTGCTCACCCTCCATCTCGGCATCGTCGCCCTGATGATCGTGGCCCTGCGGCGACAGCGGGGTCGGTCCGTGCTGGTGGTGCCGGCGTCGTGGATCCTGCTCTCGGCGCCCGTGCTCTATCACGCCGTCGCGTTGTGGCTGATCGGACGGTCACAGGGCGTGTTCCTGGTGTATCTCCTGCTGGCGACGGTGGCAGGCCTGTCGGCGGCCTATCACGCCGGCTGGCGCTGGGCGCGGACGATCGTGCTCGGGCTCGTCGCGTTGCCGTTCCTCGACTGGATCGGCGATCTCGTGACGCCACGGTGGCACGCCGCGGGGCTCGTCACGGCCGTCGCCCTCTACCTGCTCCACCTCGCCGGCCAGTGGCGGGACCTGAGCGACGACGATCCGACGGTGCGGGTGCCGATCGCCGAGTTCGTCCATACGCATGCGACGGGCGTCTTCCTGCCCCTCGCGCTGTACACCTTCCTCGAGGACCGGGCCGCGTGGTGGAACGCGCCGATGCTGACGGCGCTCGCGTGCTGGAACCTGGGGATCGCGGCCCTGCTGCGCGTGCGCATGCCGGTGCTGTCGTGGCAGTTCGTGGCGCTGGCGGCGACGCTCGGGGCCGTGGCCATCAGCGAGTGGTTCGAGGGGCCGGTCGTGGCCATCGGCTGGGCCCTGGAAGGCGCCGCGCTCGGCTACGCGGGCCTGCAGGCCCGCAACCGATGGCTCGATCGCGGTGCGCTCACGCTCTTCTCGCTGAGCGCCCTGCGGCTGATGGACGCGCTGGCCTCGCCCCTGGCGGTGGGCACGTGGCCGGTGGTCAACGCCCGTGCCCTCGCGGCGTTGATCATCGTCGGCGCGATGGCCTGGCTGGCGGCGCGGGTCGAGGAGGCGCCCGAGCACTTCGGCGGCGCCCTCGTCCGCCACGTGCTGATCGTCGGCGCCAACGTCCTGGCCATCGCGTGGATGTCGGCCGAGATCGTCCATGTCTTCGCCGAGCGGGCCTACGCGTCGACCGCGGCGGGACTACCGGCAGGCGCGGCCCGCGCCGACCTGGGCGAGCAGGTGGCCCTGTCGGTGGCGTGGGCGCTGTACGCCGTTGGCCTGGTCGCCGCCGGGTTCCGCCGCGGCTATGCGCCGGCGCGCTATCTGGCCATCGCGCTCTTCGGCCTGACCATCGTCAAGGTGATGACCAAGGACATCGCCGAACTGGACCGGGTCTACCAGATGCTGAGCGTGCTCGCCCTGGGCGCCCTGCTGGTCGTCGCGTCGTACCTCTACCAGCGGACGGTGGGGGGACGGAAGACCGGGTGACGAGGGACAAGGGGACAAGTCACAAGGGGGGCAAGGGACAAGAGACAAGGACGGCAGGGACAAGGGACAAGGCGAGTGTCCCTTGTCCCTTCAGCCTGTGCCCTCCAGCCCCCTCCCTTGTCACTTGCCCCCCTTGTGACTTCTCGACTCGTCCCTTGTCCCTTGATCTCCTCTTCGTTTGACACCAGCGCACCGTGCCGTCACGATCGGGCTACGCATGGCGGAGTTCTCGTGGCCAGAGGCGCGCATCCTCGCCGTTGACGATCAGGTCCAGAACGTCAACATCATCGACCGGCTGCTGCGGCGCGCCGGATTCGAGCGCGTCGTCACGACCACGCACCCGCAGCAGGCGCGCCCGCTGTTCGAGGAGCATCGTCCCGACCTGGTCCTGCTCGACCTCCACATGCCCGACCTCGATGGCTTCGGGGTGCTCGACCAGCTCGCGCCGCTGCTGCCCGCCGACGGCTACCTGCCCATCGTCTTCATCACGGCGGACGCCGACACCCATCTGAAGAAGCGCGCCCTCTCGATGGGCGCCAAGGACTTCGTCAACAAGCCGTTCGACGCGACCGAGATCGTCCTGCGCATCCGCAACCTCCTCGAGGTGCGCTACCTCTATCTCGCGTTGCAGGCCCAGAACGAGATGCTCGAAGCGCGCGTCCGGGAGCGCACGGAAGATCTCGAGCAGGCCCAGCTGGAGATCCTGCACCGGCTGTCACGGGCCGCCGACTTCCGCGACGACGACACGATGCAGCACACCGAGCGCGTGGGTCGGCTCTCGGCGGCGCTGGCGCGGGAACTCGGCATGGACCGCGAGGATGTCGAACTGCTCCGGCTGGCGGCGCCGCTGCACGACCTCGGCAAGATCGCCGTGCCGGACAGCATCCTGCTCAAGGGCGGCGGCCTGAGCGACGACGAGTTCACCCTGGTGAAGACGCACACCAGAATCGGCGCCCGCCTGCTCTCGGGCAGTACCCATCCGCTGCTGCAGATGGCCGAGGAGATCGCCCGGACGCACCACGAGCAGTGGGACGGCACCGGGTATCTGGACGGCCTCAACGGCGAGGCCATCCCGCTGGTGAGCCGGATCGTCGCCGTCGCCGACGTGTTCGACGCGCTGACGCACGCGCGCAGCTACAAGCGCTCGTGGCCGCTGGCAGAAGTGCTGGACGAGCTGAAGCGTCAGAAGGGCCGACAGTTCGACCCCGCGGTCGTCGATGCGCTGCTGCACATCGTCGAACGCGGGGAGCTCACCCTCGAGGGGCTGTCAGGCGAGGAGTCCTAGGCTCGCGGTTCGGCCTGCGCGAGATAGGTCCCGATCTGCTCGGCCGCCTGGCGCCCTTCGGCAATCGCCCAGACGATGAGCGAGGCGCCGCGGCGGGCGTCGCCAGCGACGAAGACGCCTGGCGTGGACGTCTGCCGCGTGACGGGATCGGCCTTGACGCGGCCGGCGGCATCGCACTCGACGCCCAGCTGCGTGAACAGCGGCAGCGGCTCCGGTCCGGTGAAGCCCATGGCGAGGAAGATCAGGTCCACGTCCTCGCTGAACTCCGACCCCGGCACCGGTTCGAACGCCATCTGGCCGTTCTCCTTGCGCACCATCTCGACGCGCACGCCATGCAGGCGACGCAGCACGCCGTTCTCGCCCTCGAGCCGCGTGGTCATCATCGAGTACTCGCGCTCGCCGCCCTCCTCGTGGGCCGGTGACACGCGGTAGATGTTGGGCCACTGCGGCCACGGGTCGGCCGCACTGCGGCTGTCGGGCGGCCGCGGCGCGATCTCGAACTGCCGCACGCTCGCCGCGCCCTGGCGGTGGGCCGTGCCGAGGCAGTCGGCGCCGGTGTCACCACCACCGAGGATGATGACGCGCTTGCCCTTCGCATCGAGCGTCGGGTCGAGCACGACATCGTCACCGGCGATGATGCGGTTCTGGTGTTCGAGATACGTCATCGCCAGGTGGACGCCCTGCAGGTCGGCGCCAGGCACGGTGAGGGCGCGCGGCTGCGTCGCCCCGACCGCCAGGCACACGGCATCGAACTCCCGCCGCAACTGCTCGCCATCGATGGCGCCCCCGACGTCGGCGCTGGTGCGGAACTCGACGCCCTCGGCCTGCATCTGCTCGAGCCGCCGGTCGAGCAGGCGGCGGTGCATCTTGAAGTCGGGGATGCCGTAGCGCAGCAGCCCGCCAATCCGATCGGCACGTTCGAAGAGCACGACGTCGTGCCCCTGGCGCGCGAGTTGCTGGGCAGCGGCGAGCCCGGCCGGGCCCGAGCCGACCACGGCGACCTTGCGGCCCGTGCGATGGGCGGCCGGCTCCGGCACGACCCAGCCCTGCTCGAAGGCGTGGTCGATGATCGACACCTCGACCTGCTTGATGGTGACGGGCAGATCGTTGATGCCGAGCACGCACGACGTCTCGCAGGGCGCCGGGCAGAGGCGTCCCGTGAACTCGGGGAAGTTGTTGGTCGCGTGCAGGCGGGCCGCCGCCTCACGCCAGCGATCGCGGTAGACCAGGTCGTTCCAGTCCGGGATCAGGTTGCCGAGCGGGCAGCCCTGGTGGCAGAACGGAATGCCGCAGTCCATGCACCGGCTCGCCTGCCCGCGCAGGGCCTCGACCGGGAACGGCTGATAGACCTCTTCCCAGTCGTGGATGCGTTCGTCCACCGGACGCCGTGTCGGCGTTTGCCGCGTCAGCTCGAGAAACCCCGTCGGCTTGCCCATCAGACCGCCACCCCCTGCAACTCGACGCGCTGCGCGTCGAGTGCCTTCTTGTAATCGATCGGCATCACGCGCACGAGACGCGCCCTGGTCGCATCCCAGTGGCCGAGGAGCCGATCGGCGACGACGCTGCCGGTCACGGCCCGATGCCGCTCCAGCAGTTCGACGACGAACCGGTCGTCGTCGGCGTCGACGCCCTCGAGCAGGACCATCTCGGTGTTGCAGCGCTGCGCGAAGTCGCCGTCCTCGTCCAGCACGTACGCCACGCCGCCGCTCATGCCGGCCGCGAAGTTGCGTCCGGTGCGGCCGAGCACGACGACGCGCCCGCCGGTCATGTACTCGCAGCCGTGATCGCCCACGCCCTCGACGACGGCCACCGCGCCGCTGTTGCGGACGGCGAAGCGCTCACCGACCACGCCGCGGATGAAGGCCTCGCCGCTGGTCGCGCCATAGAGGGCGACGTTGCCGGCGATGACGTTCTGCTCGGCCACGAAGGGCGCATCGTGCGGCGGCCGGACGATCACCCGTCCGCCCGACAGGCCCTTGCCGACGTAGTCGTTGGCATCCCCCTCGAGCCTGAGCGTGATCCCCGACGGCAGGAACGCGCCGAAGCTCTGGCCGGCCGAGCCCCTGAAGCTGATGTCGATGGTGTCGTGCGCCAGGCCTTCGGCGCCATACCGGCGACTGACCTCGCTGCCGAGCATCGTGCCGACGGAGCGGTCGACGTTGCCGATGGGCAGGTCGAGCGTGACCTTCTCCCGGCGGGCGAGCGCGGGTTCGGCCAGCTCGATCATCTTCGCGTCGAGGATCGAGGTCAGGTCGACGTGCTGCTTCGTCGTGCGATGCAGGGCGGGCGGCGTCGAGCCCTCGGCGCCGAAGACGTGCGACGTGTCGAGGATCTTCGAGAAGTCGAGCCCGCGCGCCTTCCAGTGATCGATGGCCGGCTGCACGTCGAGCAGGTCGGTCCGACCGACCATCTCCTGCAGCGTGCGGAAGCCGAGCTGGGCCATCAGCTCGCGGACCTCCTCGGCGATGAAGTGGAAGAAGTTGACGACGTGATCGGCCTGCCCGGTGAACTTGGCGCGCAGCGTCGGGTTCTGCGTCGCGATGCCGACCGGGCACGTGTCGAGGTGGCAGACGCGCATCATCACGCAGCCCATCACCACCAGCGGCGCCGTGGCGAAGCCGAATTCCTCGGCCCCGAGCAGCGCGCCGATGACCACGTCGCGGCCGGTCTTCATCTGGCCGTCGACCTGCACGGTGACGCGATCGCGCAGGCGATTGGCCACGAGCGTCTGCTGCGTCTCGGCCAGGCCGAGTTCCCACGGCACGCCGGCGTGCTTGAGCGAGGTCAGCGGGCTGGCGCCCGTGCCGCCGTCATGGCCGCTGATCAGCACCACGTCGCTCTTGGCCTTGGCCACGCCGGCCGCCACCGTGCCGACGCCCACTTCGGAGACGAGCTTGACGCTGATGCGGGCCCGCGGGTTGGCATTGCGCAGGTCGTAGATCAGCTGCGCGAGGTCTTCGATCGAGTAGATGTCGTGGTGCGGCGGCGGGCTGATGAGGCCGACGCCTGGCGTGGAATACCGCACCTTGGCGATCCACGGGTAGACCTTGTTGCCGGGCAGTTGCCCACCCTCGCCGGGCTTGGCCCCCTGCGCCATCTTGATCTGCAGTTCGTCGGCGTTGACGAGGTAGTGGCTCGTGACGCCGAAGCGGCCCGAGGCCACCTGCTTGATGGCGCTGCGGCGGTTGTCGCCGTTGGCGTCGAGCGTGTACCGGTGCGGATCCTCGCCGCCCTCGCCGCTGTTGCTGCGGCCGCCGAGGCGATTCATCGCGATGGCCAGCGTCTCGTGGGCCTCGGCGCTGATCGACCCGAAGCTCATCGCTCCGCTCGCGAAGCGGCGCACGAGGGACTCGACCGGCTCGACCTCGTCGAGCGGCACGGGCGGGCGGGTGCCGGTGCGCAGCGTGAAGAGGCCGCGCAGGGTGGCCTGTTCGCGGCCCTGGTCGTCCACGCTCCGGGTGTAGTCGCGGAAGATGTCGTAGCGCTTCGACCGCGTCGCGTGCTGCAGCTTGAACACCGTCTCCGGGTTGAAGAGATGCAGTTCGCCGTCACGACGCCACTGGTACTGGCCGCCTGGCACGAGTTCGCGGTCGGCCAGCGGCGCCAGCGTATAGGCGCGCGCGTGGTTGAGCAGCGCCTCCTGCGCGACCTCCTTCATGCCGATGCCGCCGATGCGCGAGGGCGTGTTGCTGAAGTAGCGGGTGACGAGATCCTTCGCGAGGCCGACGGCCTCGAAGATCTGCGCGCCGCGGTAGCTGGCCACGGTGCTGATGCCCATCTTGGACATCACCTTGACCACCCCCTTCTCGACGGCCTTCAGGTACCTGGCCTGCAGGGACGCGTCCTCGACGGTCTGGTCCGCCAGGCCCATCTCCTTCAGCTGGGTCAGCGACTCGAGGGCCAGCCACGGGTTCACCGCGCTGGCGCCATAGCCGATCAGCGTGGCGAAGTGATGCACCTCGCGGGCCTCGGCCGTCTCGACGATCAGGGTCACGCGGGTGCGGGTGCGGGCCCGCACCAGGTGGTTCTGCAGGCCGGCGACGGCGAGCAGGGCCGGAATCGGGCACTTCTTGGGCGTCACCGCCCGATCCGAGAGCACGAGGACCTTCGCGCCGTTGGTGATGGCCGTGTCGGCCTTGGCAAACATCGCGCGCAGCGCCGGCTCCATCCCGTCGGGGCCGTCGGCGATCGGGAAGACCATGTCGAGCACCGTCACGTAGAACGGTTGTTCGTCGCGATTCTGGCTCGACGGCAGCAGGCGCCCGGCGCGGTCGTAGCGCTGCAGGGCCTTGAAGCGCGCCATCTCCGAGTTGTCGAGGAACGGGCTGTCGCAGAGGATCATCCGGCAGCTCTCGGGCTGCGGATCGAGCAGGTTGCGCTCCGGGCCGATGGCCGTCCCGACCGACGTGACGAGCTTCTCGCGGATGGCGTCGAGCGGCGGGTTGGTGACCTGGGCGAACAGCTGCTGGAAGTAGTCGGGCAGCGCGCGCGCACGACGACTGAGCACGGCGAGGGCCGCGTCGTTGCCCATCGAGCCGAGCGGCTCCTCGCCCTTGAGCGCCATCGGCGCCATCAGGACCTTCAGATCCTCCTGCGTGTACCCGAAGGCGTGCTGCAGCGTGCGCAGCGCCTCGCCCGTGTGGGGCGCCGGCGTCTCGGCCGGCTGCAGGACGTCGAGCGGCATCAGATGCTGGCTCACCCACTCCTGGTACGGGTGCTCCGTCGCGATGCGATGCTTGATCTCCTCGTCGGAGACGATGCGCCCTTCGGTCAGGTCGACCAGGAACATCTTGCCGGGCTGCAGGCGCCCCTTCTCGATCACCTCGCTGGACGGCACGTCCAGCACGCCGACTTCCGAGGCGAGGATGACGTAGTCGTCGGCGGTCACCCAGTACCGCGCCGGACGCAGACCGTTGCGGTCGAGCACGGCGCCAATCTGCAGGCCGTCGGTGAAGGTCACGCAGGCCGGGCCGTCCCACGGTTCGACGAGGCAGGAGTGGTAGGCGTAGAACGCCTTCTTCTCCTCGCTCATGGTGTCGTGGTGCTCCCACGCTTCCGGCACCAGCATCATCACGGCGTGCGGCAGCGAGCGGCCCCCCTGCACCAGCAGTTCCAGCACGCTGTCGAGGCAGGCCGAGTCGCTCAGCCCCTCGCGCACGATCGGCAGGATCTTCTCGAGGTCGTCGCCGAACAGCGGCGAGGCGAGCATCGCCTCACGGGCGCGCATCCAGTTGATGTTGCCGCGCAGGGTGTTGATCTCGCCGTTGTGCGCGATCAGGTGGTAGGGGTGGGCCAGCTCCCAGCTCGGGAACGTGTTGGTGCTGAAGCGCGAGTGGAACAGCGCCAGCGCGCTCTCCGTGCGCGGGTCGTCGAGGTCCGAGAAGTACTCGCGCACCTGCGGCGGCGTCAGCATCCCCTTGTAGGTCAGGGTGCGCGACGACAGGCTCGGCACGTGGAAGTACCGGGTGTCGTCGATGCCGCTGGTGCGGATCGTCGTCTGGTACCGCTTGCGGATGACGTACAGCTTGCGCTCGAACGCGGCCGTGTCTGCCACGTCCGGGCCCGGGGCCAGGAACACGTGATCCATCACCGGTTCGACCGACCGTGCCGTCTGGCCCAGGCTGCGGTTGTCGGTCGGCACGCGACGCCAGCCGAGCAGGACCTGCCCTTCCTGGCGGACGACCATGGCGAAGATCAGCTTCGCGAGGGCAGCGGCCTGCGGGTCGGGCGACGAGAACACCAGGCCGACGGCATACTTGCCGGCCGGCGGCAGCGCCGTCAGCACCTTGCCGTCCTCGGGAGCCAGGATGCGCCCGAGGGCGCACTCGCGCTCGAACAGCGCATGCGGGATCTGGATCAGGATGCCGGCGCCATCCCCGGTGTTGGGCTCCGCCCCCGTGGCGCCGCGGTGCTCCATGCGCTCGAGCGCCCTGAGGCCGCGATCGACGACGTCGTGCGAGGCCTGCCCGCGCAGGTGCGCGAGGAACCCGACGCCACAGGCATCGTGTTCGAAAGACGGGTCATACAGGCCGCGTTGCGGCCGCTGTGGCAACTGCGTGTTGTCCATTGGGGCACCCCGCGCACCGGGCGTCCAGCGGGGACACGTCCCGCCGGGTGGTGCAGCGTGCGAGCAGTGTATGTCAGCCACCATAAGCATGCGTCTGGCTTATGGATGAAATGCGGCGACGGCGGAGACGAACCGGCCAGCCGATTAGCGTTCGTGAAGATGCCATTAGCCACACCAATGGCACACCACGGGCCTTGGGTCTTGGGCCGTGGGCCTTGGCTTGAGCCCTGAGCCCTGAGTCCTGGGACTTGAGAGTACGATGCCGTCATGACCAAGACGACAGCGACCGCCGAGGCGAAGAAGCGCGCGCAGGCCAAGGTGGCCGAGCTCAAGCAGCGCGTGGCCCGTCAGCACGGGATCGCGGCGCCCGACGCGCACGCCGGGGAGGATGCCGACAAGGCGCTGCAGCCGGCGCACGTCACGCGCGCCCAGGCGCACCCCGCCGCCCGGACGCAGCGCCCGCAGGGTCGACGCGAAGGCAAGTGACGCGACCCGGCACGCGCCCGGGATCCTCGCCGCCCCTGCCGTCGTCCACTGTCTTGCACGATAAGATCCGTCGGGACTCTCACGGAGGCGACCCGGTCCCGCCTCCCGATTCCCGATTCCCGATCCCGGTTCCCGACTTCGGCTTCCCGACCCTGACCGCATGTCCCTGACGACCTACGACGTGATCATCACCGGTGGGGGCCTCGCGGGCCTCTGCCTCGCCCGCCAACTCCGCCAGGAGCACCCGGACCTCACGGTGCTGGTCGCCGAGAAGAAGAAGCACCCGGTGCCGGAGGCCGCGCACAAGGTCGGCGAGTCGAGCGTCGAGATCGGGGCGCACTACTTCTCGAAGATCCTCGGCATCGAGGAGCATCTGGTCGAGAAGCAGCTCTACAAGCTGGGGCTGCGCTACTTCTTCACCGATGGCGACAACCGCGACGTGACGACACGCGTCGAACTCGGGCCGAAGTCGTTCCCGAAGGTGCCGTCGTTCCAGCTGGATCGCGGCCGCCTCGAGAACTTCCTGCTCGAGGAGAACCGCAAGGCGGGCATCGACGTGCTCGACGGCGTCAAGGTGACGGCCGTGGAGTTCGGGGATCCGCACCATCGCGTCGACATCGACATCGCGGGCACCGTCCACAGCTTCAAGGGACGCTGGGTCGTCGACGGCACCGGGCGATCGGGTCTGCTGCGGCGCAAGCTGGGCCTGTCCCGGCCGGCCTCGCACAACGCCAACGCCGTGTGGTTCCGCATGGGACGTCGCCTGAAGATCGACGACTGGTCGCCGAAGGGCTCCTGGCAGGACTGGATGCCGATGCAGGAGCGGTGGATGAGCACCGTCCACCTGATGGGCAAGGGCTACTGGACCTGGCTGATCCCCCTCGCCTCCGACAGCCACAGCATCGGCATCGTCGTCGACGATGCGATCCATCCGTATCAGACGCTGAACCGCTTCGACCGCGCGATGTCGTGGCTGCACCGGTTCGAGCCGCAGTGCGCCGAGGTCCTCGAGGCCCATCGCGACGACCTCGACGACTTCCTCGGCCTGCAGCACTTCTCGCATTCGTGCGCGCAGATGTACTCGGCCGACCGCTGGGCGCTGATCGGCGAGGCCGGGGTCTTCACCGATCCGTTCTACTCGCCGGGCTCGGACTTCATCTCCATCGGCAACGACATCGTCGCCGAGCTGATCACGCGTGATCGGCGGGGTGAGGACATCACGGCACACGCGGCCTTCTTCAGCCGCATGTACCTGCTGCTCTTCAACGCGTTCCTGAAGCTGTACGACGGGCAGTACCCGATCATGGGCAACGCGCAGGTCATGACCGTGAAGGTGGCGTGGGACAACGCCTGCTACTGGGCGATCTCGGCCCTGCTGTACTTCCGCCGCAAGTATCGCGACATGGCGTACATGCAGCAGCTCGAGGGCCTGCTCACCCGCTTCTTCTTCCTGCACGCCCGCATGCAGCACAAGCTGAAGCTGTGGAACGACGCCGATCAGGCCAGCTACGGCTATCAGCAGATGTCGCTGCTCGACATGCCGTACCTGCACCGCATCCAGGGACAGCTGTGGGACGACATCGACGACGCGACGCTGACCGCGCGCCTGCACGAGAACTTCGCCGAGCTCGAACGCTACGCCGACGTGATCCTGCAGATGGCCGGCGGACGGACGATCGACCGCCATCACGGCGGGTTCGAGAATGCGGCGGTGTTCCAGTTGCCGAAGGCGACCGTCGCGGCCTGAACACGCAGCCGCCGGGCGTGTCCGGCGGTCGCACCTGTGGCGCAGATCAGGGGGCACGACTGAACCGGGGTGCCCGTTCGTGCGTACAATGGATGCGCTACGGAGGCCAACTGAACGATGGGGATTTTCGACTTCATCAAGGGACAGCTGCTCGAGGTCATCGAGTGGACCGACGATTCACGCGACACGATCTCGTTCCGCTTCCCGGACGATGACAAGGCGATCAAGAACGGCGCGCAGCTGATCGTCCGCGAGTCGCAGGTGGCGCAGTTCGTCTACCTCGGCGAGTTCGGCGACACATTCGGGCCCGGCAAGCACTCGCTGGTCACCGAGAACATCCCTGTCCTGACGAAGCTGAAGTCGTGGAAGTACGGCTTCGAGTCGCCCTTCAAGGTCGACATCTACTACGTCACGACGCGCCTGTTCACGGGCAACAAGTGGGGCACCAGCAACCCCATCATGCTGCGCGATCAGGACTTCGGCATCGTCCGGGCGCGGGCGTTCGGGACCTACGACTTCAAGGTCACCGACCCGAAGCTGTTCCTGAAGGAAGTGGCCGGGTCGGACCACAACTTCCGCCTCGACGAGTTCGCCGAGACGATGCGGTCGCGCATCGTCAGCATCTTCAGCGATGCGCTGGCCACGTCGGCCGTGCCGGTGCTCGATGTGGCCACGCGCTACAGTGAGCTCGGCGAAGCGCTGCTGCCCCTGATCAACCCGCTGACCTCGGCCAAGTACGGCATCGAGATCGCGTCGTTCATCGTCGAGAACGTGTCGGTGCCGCCCGAGGTCGAGGCCGCCATCGACAAGCGCTCGAGCATGGCCGCCATCGGCAACCTCAACGACTTCGTCAAGTATCAGATGGCGAAGGGCTTCGAGACGGGCGGCGGCGCCGGTGCCGCCGGCATGGCCTCGGAGCTGGCCGTCGGCTTCGGCATCGCGCAGCAGATGATGCAGCAGGGCATGGCCACCGCTCCCCCGACCCCGCCGGTCGCAGGCGGCCCCGCCGTGGCCGCGGCCGCCGCGAGTGCCGCCGCCGCGGTGCCGACGGTCGACCTGCTCGGCGTGGCGGACGTGGCCAAGGCGCTCGGGGTCTCTGACGCCGACGTCATGGCCGTGATCGAAGCCGGCGAGCTCAAGGCCAAGAAGATCGGCTCGACGTACCGCGTCACCCGCGCGGCACTCGACTCGTACCTGGCAAGCTAGTCTTCCGGGGTAGGGCCGGCTCTCCGAGCCGGCCGTGCTCCACGCGCCTGTCGTGACGGCCCGCTCGGAGAGCGGGCCCTACCCACGTCACGGGCCCCCTCACACCGTGTCCACGCCTCCGCCGCCCCTCCCCGAGGACATCACCGCGCTCCAGAAGCACGTCTGCGTCGCCTGTGGTGCACAGGCGGAGTGGAACGCCTCGCGGCAGCGGCTGGTCTGCCCGTTCTGCGGCACGGAGTCGGCGTATGTACCGACCGAGGGCACCGGGCCGATCGCCGAGCGCGACCTCGACCACGCCCTGGCCGAAACCGACGCCCTGCATCGGGGCTGGAAGGCCGAGACCCGCAGCGTGCAGTGCCGCAGCTGCAAGGCGGTGATGGTCTTCGAGGCGGCGCGCGTCGGGCAGAACTGCGAGTTCTGCGGCTCGCCGGCTCTGGTCGACTACGCCTCGATCAAGCCGCCGATCACGCCGTCGAGCCTGCTGCCATTCCGGGTCAGCGAGGCGCAGGTGCGCGAGACGGTGCGGCACTGGTTCTCGAGCAAGTGGCTGGCGCCCAACGCCTTCAAGCGCAAGGCCCTGGTCGACACGCTGCGCGGACTGTACATCCCGTACTGGACGTTCGATGCGCGCGTGCACTGCCCGTGGCGCGCCGAGGCCGGGTACCACTACTACGAGAAGCAGGGCAACAACCAGGTCCGACGCACCCGTTGGGTGCCGGCGTCGGGCGTCGTCGATCACTTCTTCGACGACATGCTGGTCCCGGGCACGACCGGCATCGACCGGGGCCTGCTGGCGCAGGTCGAGCCGTTCCCCACCCAGGAACTGCTGCCGTACGACACGGCCTACCTGTCGGGCCATGTCGTCGAGCAGTACCAGATCGTGCTGACCGACGCGGCCGAGCAGGGGCTGGCGCACATGCACGCCCAGCTGCGGCAGATGTGCGCCGACCAGGTGCCCGGCGACACGTACCAGAACCTGCAGATCGCGCCGTCGTGGAGCGGACGCACGTTCAAGCACGTGCTCGTGCCGGTCTACGTGATGACCTACAACTACGGCCGGCAGTCGTACCAGGTGGTGGTCAACGCCTCGAACGGCCGCATGGGCGGTACCTACCCGGTCAGCTGGGTGAAGGTAGCCCTGATCATCGTCTTCGTGCTGATCGTGCTGATGATCGTCAACCGGTAGCGCCCCTCGTTACTTCTCGAGTTCCGCGGTGAGCACGGCGCCGTTCATCGCCGGCAGCACCGCGGTGATCTTCGCGACCTGCCGCGACGCGGCGTCGACCCACAGCGTCGTCAGCGCGCCATCCTCGCCCTTGATCTCGACCTTCCAGGCGTCGAAGGTGCCGGCAGGCACGGTCACCGACTCGCGGCTCGCCACCGTCAACTGCTTGACCTCGACCTTCTGCGTCTGGACGTTGACGTTGCGGAACGACGTCGTGTAGCCCGCCGCCAGGGGCAGGCGCGCGACGACGGCATGTGACCCCGGCCCATCGGCGAAGACCGGACCGTCGAGGGCGATGTTCATCGGTCGTGCCTGGCCGTTGACCGTCATCGTGCCGGTGACCGCGGCGTTCGAGAAGTCGAGCGCGATGTCGGCAGGGCCCTGCTTGACGGTGCGCTTCTTGAGCCGGAGCGACCCCTTTTCGATGATCGCCGAGTCGGTCGCCGCGCCCATCGGCGTGTCCGCCGTCTCGACGAACACCCAGGCGCCGTTCTCCTCGCGCGCCTCCTGGGTGATCTTCATGGCGATGCTCTGCGCGCCGAGGGCAATCGTCGCCGAGTAGTTGGCCTTCATGGCCGCCAGATCGGCCACCGGCGTCGGCGTCCCGGAGACGACCGCCGGTGTTGTGGCCAGCGTCACGGTCTTCGGATCGACGGTGATCTCGGTGAGGCGCGTCGCCACGTCGGCCGGCACGTCCTCCTGGAAGCGACCGCCGAGGTGCTTGGCGAGGAACTTCTCCGTGCTGGCGATCATCGCCATGTTGTTGACTGGCCGTGCGAAGCCGTGCCCCTCGTCGGGCGCGACGATGTACTCGACGGGGAAGCCGCGGTCACGCAGCGCGATGACGATCTGGTCGGACTCGGCCCGCTTGACGCGCGGGTCGTTCTGCCCCTGGACCACCATCAGCGGCGTGCGGATCTTGTCGGCCGAGTTGAGCGGCGACTGCTTCATCAGCCGCGCCTTGTCGTCGGGCTTGCCGGGGTCGCCCATGCGGACGTTGAACACCGTGCGGATCGACTCCCAGTACGGCGGGATCGAGTCGAGCAGCGTCAGCAGGTTCGACGGCGCGACGATGGCGACGCCGGCGGCGTAGACGTCGGGCGTGAAGGCGAGGCCGGCGAGCGTGGCGTATCCGCCGTAGGACCCGCCCATGATGCCGACACGCTTCGGATCGACGGTGCCCTTCGCCACGAGGTGCTTGATGCCCCACGTGATGTCGTCCTGCATCGTCTCGCCCCACTTGCCGTTGCCGAGATTGAGGAACCGCTTGCCGTAGCCGGTCGACGAGCGGAAGTTGGGCTGCAGGACGGCGTAGCCGCGATTGGCGAGGAACTGGGCGTAGGTGTCGTAGCCCCACGTGTCGCGCGCCCACGGTCCGCCGTGCGGGAAGACCACGAGGGGCAGGTTGGTCGCGGCGGCGCCCTTCGGCAAGGTGAGGAACGCCGGAATCTCGACGCCGTCCGAGGACGGGTAGGTGATGGCCGTCATCGGCGAGAGCTGGTCGCGTTTCAGCGCCTCGCGCACCTTGTACTGCGACACGAGCGCCTTCGTGCGGCGATCGTAGACGAACACTTCGCCGGGGTCGGTGTCGCTGGCTGCGACGACGATCCAGCGCTGCTCGTCGGCGGTGGACGACTGCAGATTGACGTCCTTGCCGGGAAAGCGCTTCTCGAGGAACTCGAAGTCCGCCTTGAGGGCGGCGTCCCTGACGTACCACCGCGTGCGGTCGTCCTCGTACTGCGTGGCGACGAGGTCGCCGGTGCGGTCCGAGAAGATGGCGTTGCCGAAGTCGACCCGCTTCTTCGGATCGCTCTCGACCAGTGTCGCCTTGCCACTGGCCGGGTCGAACAGCACGAGGCCGATGAGATCGACGTCGCCCTTGTTCGTGATCATGTAGGCCTGCGTGCCGTCCTTGTGGAAGCGGACCGGCTGGCAGGTCTCGAAGACGGAGCACTCGTAGACCTTCACGAGCGCGTCCGTGTCGACGCGAAGGATCTCGGTGCTGCCGCTGTCGGTCGTGCGGGCCGCCAGGCGCAGCCGGCCGGCCTCGTCGAACACCCAGCCGGCGACCTTGTCGGTGTTCTGTCGCAGCAACGTCCGCTCGCCGGTCGAGATCCGGACCTTGTAGAGGTCGTGCCAGGCCTTGTCGCGTTCGTTGATGCCGACGTACATGGTGTCGGGGTCGTTCCTGGGCACCGAGTAGATCAGCGCCCGCACGCCCCTGGCGTCGGTGAGGTTGCGCGCCGCCGGCACCGGCTGCCCGGCGGCGGGTGACGCGGTCGGATCGACGGCGTAGACGTTGAAGTTCTCGTCGCCGCCCTGATCCTGCGAGTAGAGGACGTACTTGCTGTCGCGGCTCCAGAAGTAGCCCCCGATGGGGCGCTTCTGATCGTTGGTGATCGGCCGGGCGTTGGCAAACGGCTCGTCGGCCTTCTTCACCCAGATGTTCCGCGTGCCGTTGAACGGCTTGATGAAGGAGAGGTACTGCCCGTCAGGCGACAGCTGCGAGCCCGCGATCTCGGGATCGCCGAAGAACAGCGCCCGGTCGATCAGCGGCGGCTGTCCCGTCGACTGCGCCAAGACGACGCCACTCATGAGCGCCATCGCCATTCCGCCACATACCACCGCCGCACACACTCGCACCATGCCATCCCCCTGAAATTGACCGACGTGTCTTGTGGATACGCCTCAGCCGTGCGCATGGTTCCCGGACGCCGCAGCCGTCTACGCATGGCGCAGCACCAGCGCCGAGTCGTTGCCACCGAAGGCCAGCGACGTCGAGACGGCACAGGGCACCGGCACCTCGCGCGGGGTGTTGGCGACGAGATCGACGGGGCATTCGGGGTCGGTGCGCTCGTGGTTGATCGTCGGCGGGATGCAGTGCCGATCGATCGTCAGGGCCAGGGCCGCCGCTTCCATGGCCCCCGCGGCACCGAGGCAGTGGCCGAACATCGCCTTCAGCGACGTCACCGGCATCGCAGCGGCCCGATCGCCGAAGACGACGCGCACCCCCCGCGCCTCCGCCTTGTCGTTCTGCGGTGTGGCCGTGCCGTGCGCGTTGACGTGCGTGACCTCGTCGGCGTTGACGCCGGCGTCGGCCAGCGCCGCCCGAATCGTCGCCCCGATCGCCTGGCCCTCCGGCTCCGGCGCCGTCGGGTGATGCGCCTCGCACGTGAAGCTGTACCCGGCCAGCTCCGCGTAGATGTGCGCGCCGCGGCGCGCCGCCCGATCCCAGTCCTCGAGCACGAGGATGGCGGCGCCCTCGCCGATGTTCATGCCCTGACGACCGGCATCGAAGGGGCGACACGGCTGCGGGTCCATCAGTCGCAGGGCGTTGAACCCGGCGAAGGTCAGCCGCGACAGCGCGTCGGTCCCGCCAGCTAGCGCGGCATCGAGTCGGCCTCGACGGATGGCGTCCACGGCCTGCCCGATCGCGATGGTGCTCGAGGAACACGCCGCCATCAGGCACGAGCGCATGCCCTCCAGCCCGAAGTGCGTCGCGACGACATCCACCGGGGTGCTCGAGAAGTGGTTGTGAATCCAGGTCGGCCGGGCCCGGTCCATCCCTTCGCGCCGCATCGTGAAGTAGTACGACTCGTTGCGGACGAGATCGCCGGTGCCCGCACCGAGCATCACCCCGACCCGCGTGCGGTCGATGCCGCTGTCGAGCAGCCCCGAGTCCTCCAGCGCCTCGGTGGCCGCCACCACCCCCATCAGATCACTGCGCGACCAGCGGCGGCGCTGGTAGGGCGTGTACCGGGCCTGCACCTCGGTCAGGTCGACCTCGGCCCCGATGCGGCTGCGGTAACCCTCGGTGTCGAACAGCGTCACCGGGCCGATGCCGCAGTGCCCCTCCAGCATGTGGGCCCACACCGCCTCGCGCTGCGTGCCGAGGGCGCAGATCATGCCGATGCCCGTGATCGCGATTCGCTTCTGGTCAGACATGCTCACGTGAATTCTAGAGCGGCTTGAGCAGCATCACCTGGATGGTGGTCGATCCCAGTCCGCTGTAGCGGCTGGGCAGGAAGCTGTGGCCGACTTCGCCGCGGATGAACGCCGTCCGCCCCGGCACGCGGACGTTGAAGGCCACGCCGACGCCCGTCAGCGGCTCCCAGGGCACCTCGACGACACCAGGCACTCCTCTGGGACGCACCCGGCCCCACGCCTGATCCACGAAGAGGTCCATCCGGTACTGATCGAGGATGTTGAACGAGTACTGCCCGCGGGCCATCGCCAGCTCGCCGTAGCGGACGCCGGCCGACGGCACACCATGAATCTTCGTGTCGTCGAACAGGCCGAACTGATACTGGCTGAAGCGGTCGAGGCGGGTGCCGCCGAACCACGCGCCGTTGACGATGACCTTGCTGAACGCGCCGAGGTAGAACACCTTGGTCGCCGACGCCTGGTACTTGAGATAGGTCGAGGGCGTGGCCGCGAGCGCCGACGGGTCACCCCACGGCCGCCACGACAGGCGTCCCGACCAGGTGCCGTTGGCGGTGACCGAGTAGCCACCGCGGCGGTACTCGTAGAGCAGCCCGAGGCCGTTGGTGATGGTGCTGGTCGGCGTCACGTAGTCGTCGGCCGTCGTGGTGTTGCGCACGAAGCCGTCGAAGCGGAACAGGTACTGCCCGGAGATGCGCTGGTAGGTCGTCGCCTGCCAGCCGAGGTTCAGTCCCGTGGACAGGGGCCACGTCAGCAGGCTCTGGTCCTTCCGTTCCCCACCGGCGACGAACAGCCGGTCGGTGGACGGCGGCGCGATCGCGAAGAAGTCGATCGAGGCGTCGATGCGGTTGGCGATGGCACGGGGACGCTGGATGTTGCCCGCGGCGAGGACGCCCGCGAACAACACCGCGACCTGCGTGTCCTGCCGCCCCAGGAAGCGGAAGTTGAGGTAGTTGATGCCGCCGATCGGCAGCGGGAACTCGAAGCCGGGGTCGATGGTCACGCCGAGCGCCAGCGCCCTGGCTTTCGTCGTCGCGATGTCGCTGACCACCCGCCGGTCACCTTCCTTGACGAAGTACCGCACGCCGACGTCCGTGTCGCGATACATCGTCCGATCGCCGGCGCGCGCCGCCTGACGCTGCGCCGCGAAGTCCTCCGGCGCCAGGTCGTAGTCGCTGAACGTGATGCGCCGCTCGACGAGCAGGTTGCGGCCCGCGATCAGGATCAGTTGCTGGTTGTAGATGCGCGACGGCAGCCACACCTCGTCGCCGGACGCCGTGCGCACGGCCGCGAAGTCCTGCGTCTCGTCGTTCGAGATCACGGGAGCCGACAACGCCGTCTGCACGGCCTGCTGGCGCAGACGCGCGAAGGTCTCCCGGTCGATCCAGACGGTGCCGCGGTAGAGCGACTGGTCGCGGACCTGGGGCTCGAACGCCACCACCCAGGCCGACCGGCCGTTGACCATCGCCGTGCCCTGCAGGCGATAGCGGTAGCGCGCGTCGAGTTCGATCGACAGCGGCGGGGTCAGGACCTTCTCGGGTTGCAGCAGCGGGAACGGCGGCCGCGGCTCGCCGAAGTGTGCGCCGTTGACGCTGAAGTCGCGCTCCTCCCACTCGGTGCCGTCGACGCGGTCGACGAAGAAGCGGTTCTCCGTGATGACGTCGAAGCCGGGATCGGTCACTGTCGGCCGGAAGTACTGCTGGATGCGTCCATCGACCACGTACCGGGGCGACCGCTCGCGCTCGGCGGCCTGACGCGCCTGATGGCGGGCAAGGATCTCCTCGACCGACAGCGTCCGCGCGCCGGTCACGTCTTCCTGCTGGACGAACCCCGCCTCCGCGCCCCGGTTGAAGTCGACCAGCCACGGCCCCGTCCCGGGCAGCACGATCGTCGCCTCGGTCCGCTGCGCCGCATCGTCGCGCACCACCCGTCGCGCCGGGTGGTCGCGCCCCGACACCGGGTCGCGGACCACGACGGTGCCGGCCGAGGGCAGGACGAGCGAGACGTCGAGGGTCTCGCCGCTCGCCGCGGCGTCGAGCACCAGGAACGTGCCCAGCGTGCCGAGGTGATACAGCACGCGCGCACGGCGCGTCGCGGTGACGTCGCGTCCACTCGCACGCACGGTGAGCGCTCCCGGTGGCGTGGCCACGGGCGCCATGTCGCCGGCGTACAGATCCTGCAGGCGGACCGCGACGGGTCGCACGCCCGCCAGGGCCGATGGCGAGAGCCGATAGCCTCGCACGGCGACAGGCGTCCCGAGTCGCGCGATCTCGTGATCGACGAACGCCCGTGCCGGTTCGACCTCCGGCAGCGGGATGTCCAGTTCGACGAGCGAGGCGCCAGGATCGTGGTCGGCGACCCATGCCGCGGCGGCCTCCGGGTCGGCGCCCGGGGCGAGCGCGAGGCCATCGATCACGGGGGCGACGTCGGGGGTCAGGACGGCATCGCGCTGCGGGTCGGACGCGGCGGCCCCGCCGAGCACGATCGCGGCGGAGGCCGCCTGGGCGCGAATCTCCGCAGCGGCGAGCTTGATCAGGAAGGCGGTGCGCCTCGGGTCGCGGCCATCCGCCTGCAGTTCGACGGCCGCAAGCCGGGGCACCGCGGCGACGATGGCGCGGACGCGAGCCGACCAGGTCGACGGGTCGACGGCCGGGCCATCGACGGCCGTGATGGTCAACCAGACGGCCGTGTCCTGCGGGATCGCCGGCGCCTCCGACTGGATGTCTGGCACCTCGGCGCTCACCGTCACACGCACGGCGGCGGGAAGCGACGCCGGCATCGTGGCCCGCTCGACGCCGGTGTCGAACACGAGCCGCGGCAGCGTCGGCGCCTGCGCCTGCCCGGCCGCGGCAGGCGCCGCCACGGTCAGCAGGCCGAGCAGCAGCCCGGCACCGCTCAGGCGCGCAGCCACGCCTCTGCGTCCGGCAGTTCGCAGAGTGGTCCGAACTCGGCGCCCGCCAGCACCTCCCTGAGACGTGCCCGGAAGCCCGACAATCGGTAATAGTGCGCGAACGCAAGTGGCGGCGGCAGCCGCACGTGCGGCGGGGCGGGATCGATCTCCCATGGGTGCACAGTAAGGACGGCGGGATCGCCCTTGCGGTTGTTGGCGGCGATGGCGTCGAGCACGGCGCCGGGCTCGGCCTTGCGCAGGCCCCAGCCCCACCCGAGCGGCACGGCCTGCCCGGCGAGCCGACCGACGAGGGGTGGCAGTTCGAGCAACGCGCCGGCCACCGTGGCAATCGGGTGCGGGCGCCGCGGGAACGCCGGCGACCCGACGCGCGCGACAGGCGCGCGGCTCGCGTCGAGGCGGATGCCCTCCTCGACGAGGATGGGGAGGGCCCAGGGCGCGTGCTGATTCAGGGACCACTCGGGAGCCCTGAAGGTGGTCAGGGGCCCGGCGCCGGCCGCCCGCACGGCGGCGATGTTCAGGCGCAGGTCGTCGCGGAAGGCCTCGGGCGAGAGGTCGAACACGCGCCGGTGCCAGTAGCTGTGCAGGCCGACCTCGTGACCGCCGTCACGAATCTCGCGCACCAGCGCCGGAAACCGCTCGGCGACCCAGCCGACGATCAGGAACGTGGCGCGATTGCCTGTCGCGGCGAGGTCGTCCAGCAGCGCGCGCGTCGTCGGCACGACGCGGCTGTCGAGGGCATCCCACTGCGAGGGCGGCAGACGATCGTCGATGCCGCAGATGTGGAACCAGTCCTCGACGTCGACCGTGAAGGCGTTGGCAGCCATTTCACCAGCCGCACGCGCAGCCCGCGGCGCAGCGCACTACGCGGGCTTCCTCTGGGCCTCGATGTACTCGGCGATGGCATCCACCGACTGCAGCACCTTGCCGCCGGTCTCCTCGTCGCCGATGACGACACCGAAGGATCGCTCGATCTCCAGTACCAGCTCGAGGGCGTCGATCGAGTCGAGGCCGAGGCCGGCACCGAACAGCGGCGCGGCGCTGTCGATCTCGTCGGCCGCAATCGGCAGCTTGAGGGCGCGCACGATCGCCGCCTTGATGTCGCTACGAAGATCAGTCATGACTGCCTTACACGAGCCCACCGTCGACGCCGATCACCTGACCGGTGACGTACGCGGCCGCGTTGGAGCTGAGAAACGCCACCACCTCGGCGACTTCCGCCGGGGTGCCGAGCCGCCCGACGGGCACGTTGCGCAGGTGCGCCTCACGGGTGGCCTCGGGAATCGCTGCCGTCATGTCGGTCTGGATGAGCCCCGGCATCACGGCGTTCACGAGGACGCCCTTGGGCGCCAGCTCGCGTGAGAGCGTCCGGGTGAGGCCGATCAGGCCGCCCTTGGACGCCGCATAGTTCGCCTGGCCGGGCAACCCGGCGACGGCGCTCGGCGAGGTGAGATTGATGACCCGCCCCCACTTGCGGACGAGCATGCCGCGCACCACCGCCCGCGTGCAGAAGAAGGCCCCGTCGAGATTGGGACGCAGCACGGCGTCCCACTTCTCGCGGTCCATCATCATCAGGTACCCGTCACGCGTGACGCCGGCGTTGTTGACCAGGATGTCGATGGGTCCCAGCGCCGCCGAGGCGTCGGCGACCAGTTGCTGCACCTGCGCTTCGTCTGCCACGTCGCAAGGACCGGTCCAGATGCGCGCCCCTTCCGCCTGCAATGTGCGGACGATCTCGCGGGCCGGCTCGTCGCGCTCGCGGTAGGAGAACGCGACCGCCGCACCGCGACGGGCCAGCGCCTCGACAATGGCGCGACCGATGCCGCGCGATCCGCCAGTGACCAGCGCGACCCGGCCAGACAGGGCAAGCGATTCGTACGGCACGCAGCATCCCTGGCGGCACCCGGGCGGCACCGCCGAAGGAACAGTCTATAACAGCGGGCACGATCGGCCGGGCACCGGGCACCGGGCCCCCGACCCCGCGTGCTACTGGCAGCGCAGGACGACGCTGTAGTTGGTGCCGCCGCTGGCGAAGCTGTTCACGAGGATGTACGGCGTGCGCAGCGGGGCCGGGGACCCGATCACCCAGCCCAGGGGCGCACAGGCGGGATCGGGGGCCGACAGGCCAGCCGTCGGCGCGACCAGCCCGCGCCGCCCGGCCAGCACGGCCACGACGAGCGACGCGGCCGCGGCCATCCCCCCTTCGCCGACGGCCCCCTTGACGGAGGTCGTCGTGACCGGGCGGTCCGCGAAGACCTCGGCGATGGCCGCCGACTCGAGGCGGTCGAAATCGATGGCGCCGTTGGCCGCGGCATAGACCGCGCCGACCTCGGCCGCGTCGATGCCGGCCTCGGCCAGGGCGTCGCGCATGCAGCGGACGAGGGCGGCCGTCTCGGTGGGCCAGGCATTGATCGCAGTCAGCCCGGCCGTCGCGCCGACGCCGATCACGGTCGCCAGGACCGCCGCCTCGCGCGCCTGCGCCCGGTCCAGGTCCTCGACGATGGCCACGAAGCCGCCCTCCCCCATCACGAAGCCGTTGCGGGTGCGGTCGAAGGGGCGCGCACCTTCCGGGTAGGCGCCGTCGTGCGACAGCACCCCGAACCAGTCGTGCACCTGGAAGTAGAGGTCGTAGATGTCCTCGGCCCCGCCGGTGACCAGCGCGCCGGCCTTGCCGGCCCGCACCAGATCGGTGGCCAGCGCCACCGCCGCCAGGCCCGACGCCTCCTTGTAGCTCAACGTCGTGTTCGGCCCGCGCAGCTTCTCCTCGAGGGCGATCAGACTCGCGGCGGCGTTGCCGACGGTGTTGCTGAAGAGCATCGCGGGCGCGCCGGTCGGCCCGAGGTCGAGCAACCGATCGAGGAACTCGCCGGTGGAGTGCACCCCGCACGTACACGTGCCGAAGACCACCCCCACGTCGTCGTAGCCGGCGTCGCTGCGCGGGAGTCCCGCGGCGTCGAGCGCCAGCCGGGCCGAGGCCACCGACAAGGCACCGACCTCGTCCATCCGGCGCAGCTTCATCGGATGGATGAACGCGGCAGGGTCGAAGCCCGACAGCTCGGCCGCCTGCCGGGCCTGGCGGGCCGTCGTGTCGAACGACGTGATGGGACGGATGCCCGTGCGGCCCTCGAGCACGGCCTCGAGAAAGGCGTCGGTCTGCCCGAGGCTGGAGCAGGCGGCAACCCCGGTGATTGCGGCCTGTCGCTGCACGGCGGGTACGTTACCATTTCGATTCATGGCTCTTCAACGGGCGCTTCGACGTGTCTTCGCCACCGTGCTGGCCCTCGCGATGGCCTCCGCGGCACCCGGCTCGGCACGAGGGGCGTCCGGAACGGCGTCCTCCTCGGGGCAGACCGCGGGCGGCGATCTGTTCGACGAGATCTTCCGGCGAGGCGCCCCCGTCGAGAAGACCCTGCGGACCGTGTCGGCGGACTTCGTCGAGACCAGTACCTCGACGCTGCTCAAGGCGCCGCAGATCGCGCGGGGCACCCTGGTCGGCCAGCGGCCCAATCGCGTGCGCCTCGTGTATGCCGGGGTGGACGCGCGCACCGTGATCGTCAACGGCAACACGCTGGCCCTCGACTGGCCGGCCCGCAACCTGAAGGAGACGCGCGACATCGGTGGCACCATGCGGCGCGCGGAGCGGTTCTTCGTCATGTCCTCGCCGGCCGAACTCCGCAAGCACTTCGACATCGTCGCCGTCGAGGCGCCCGATCGCGCCGGCGCCTGGCGCGTGACCTTCACGCCGAAGCGCAAGCAGATGCGCGAGGGGGTGTCGCGCGTGCACCTGTGGATCGATCAGGCCACCCTCGTGATGCGCGCGCTCGCGATGGACTATCCGGGCGGCGACACGCGGCTGATGGAGTTCAGCGACGTGCGGGTCAATCCCCCGGTCGATGCCGGCGCCTTCGCCGTGCCCGCACGGCGCTGAGGCCGTGATGCCCCTCGTGATCCACACCTCGTGACCCGTCTGATTCAGGGCCTCATGACCGGGGCGCGCACGCGTCGCGTGCTCGTGCTCGTGCTCGCCGCCGTCCTCGCTGTCGTCAGCCTCGTGCCCGTGCTGCGCATCCGGTTCGAGACCGACGTGCTGCAACTGATGCCACGCGAGTCCGGAGCCGTCGACGCCTTCGAGACATACCTCGAACGTTTCGGCAGCCTCGATGCGCTGTACGTCTACGTGGCCGCGCCGGGCGACGGCGCGGTGGCCGACTACGACGACTACGTCGAGGCCCTCGCCGACGCCCTGCGTGCGGTGCCGGAGATCACGCGCGTCGATACCGGCCTGCTGGACGGCTCGCGCGACTGGACGTACCTCACGGACCGGCAATTGCTGCTGCTCGACGAGGCCGGCTTCACGGAGGCGACCGCGCGCATGGCGCCGGACCGGGTGCCGGTGCAGCTGACCCGGACGCGCGAACTGCTGGCGCTGCCCACGCCCGAGATGAAGGCGCTGGCGCAGCGGGATCCCCTCGGGTGGTTCGAGCTGACGAGTGCACGGTTGCAGGGCGCCTCCGGCGTGCTGCAGGTCGATCCGTCGCGCACCGATGGCTACGTCACCACGGACGGGCGCGCCCGGATGCTCGTCGTGCACCCGACCCAGCCGCCGTTCGACACGACCTACGCCCGGACGCTGCTGGACCGCATCGCCGTCACCGAAGCCCGCATGCGCGCGCAGTTCGCCCCCGAGTGGGCCGCAGACGACCTGCCGCCGCCTCGCATGGACGTCGCCGGCGGACACCGCACCGCCATCGAGACGGAGTCGTTGATGCGCGGCGAGGCGGTGAGCAACACGGCCTGGTCGATGGTCGGCGTGCTGGCGCTGCTCTACCTCGCGTTCCGCAACGTGTGGCTGGTGGTGTTCGGCACGCTGCCGATCCTGCTCGGCACCCTGGTCACACTCGCCATCCACGAGGTGGCCGGCGTGCAACTGTCGGCGGCCGCGACGGGCGCCTCCGCGATGCTGTTCGGCCTCGGCGACGACGGGCTGGTGCTGCTGTTCGTGGCCTACCGCGATCGGCTCGCGCGCGGCTGCTCCCCGCTGGATGCCGTGCGCGATCTCGGAGGCGTCGGGGTGAGTGTCTTCCTCGGGGCGGTCACGACGGCGGCAACCTTCCTCGGCCTCTGGTTCATGAGTTTTCCCAGTCTCCAGCAACTCGGGATCGTCGTCGGTCTCGGCATGCTGCTGACCGTGTTCTTCACGCTGACGGTGCTGGTGGCGGGCCTGCCCGGTCGCGCGTGGGTCACCCGCGCCCGCGACCTGTCCATGCCCGGGCTCGGTCCCTGGGTGCTGCGGCATCGACGGCGCATCCTCGCCATCGCGGTGCTCGTGACCGTGCCGCTCGCGTGGGGACTCACGAAGCTGCGCGTCGATCCTCGGCTCGAGCGCCTCCGCCCCGTGACCGCGGGCCTGGCGCTCGAGACGGAGATCACCGAGCGTTTCGGGCTGGCCAGGGACGTCTACCTCGTGCTCGGCCGTGGACCGGCGCTCGACCCGCTGCTGGCCGCGCACGAAGCCCTCGATCACGACCTGGCCGGCACCACCGGCGTCGCCCATGTGGGCCCGTCGGTGCTGCTGCCGTCGGAGGCTGTGCAGCGGCAGCGTCGAGCGCGGCTGGCCTCGCTCGACGACGCACGCGCCGGACTGGCCGATGCGGTGGACACGGCCGGCGATGCGGCAGGCTTCGTCGCCGGGACGTTCGCGCCGTTCCGCGAGCGACTGACGCGTGTGCTCGACCCGGCCCAGTCACTGACGCTCGAGTCACTCGACGCCAGGGGTTTCGGCGAACTGGCCGGACGCTTCATCCGCCGGGAGGGGAGCGACTTCCTGGTGGTGACCTACGCCACGGCCGCCGACCCCGCGCGGCTCACAGCCCTGCAGACGGCCGTCGGAGCCCACCCGGGCCTCGTGCTCACCGGCCTGCCGCTCGTCAATGCGTCCCTGGCGGCGCGGTTCCCGCGCGAGCTGGCCACCGGCCTGGCCGTCGGCGCGCTGGTGGTCCTGGTGCTCATCTGGCTGGAGTTCCGGACGGTGACGCCCACGCTGCTGGCGCTGCTGCCGACCATCTGCGGCATCATCTGGGGACTGGGCATGCTGGGATGGGCGGGCGTCGTGCTCGACCTGTTCAGCGTGTTCGCAATCCTGATGTTCCTCGGCATCGGCGTGGACTACGGCATCCATCTGCTCCACCCCACCCTCGGCCCCGACGGCGCCGGCTTGTCGGAGACGCTCTCGCTCGTCGGTCCGGCCCTGCTGCTGGCCGGCGGCACGACGATCGTCGGCTTCGGCACCCTGGTCTGGTCGGCGTATGCCCCCCTGCGCTCGCTGGGGCTCGTGTCGGTGGCGACACTCGCCTCTGGCCTGATCGCCTCGCTCCTGGTGCTCCCTGCGCTGATGGCTCGGGAGCGTGCGGCATGAAGGTGTGTGCGCTCGTGCCGGCGTACAACGAGGCCCGGACCATTGCCACCGTCGTGCACGGGGCGACGGCGCACGTCGCGCAGGTGCTGGTGGTGGACGACGGGTCCACCGATGGCACGGGGGAGGCGGCCGCGGCCGCTGG
Source organism: Luteitalea sp. (assembly GCF_022842525.1). Classification (NCBI taxonomy): domain Bacteria; kingdom Pseudomonadati; phylum Acidobacteriota; class Vicinamibacteria; order Vicinamibacterales; family Vicinamibacteraceae; genus Luteitalea; species Luteitalea sp. Next base: position 2,049 of record NZ_JALHPM010000017.1, on the reverse strand, counting down.
GGCGGACGTCATGCGTCTCGCCCACAATGGCGGCAAGGGCACGGCCATTCGCGCCGGGCTGTCGCAGGTGTTTGCCGGCACCGCGACGCACGTGCTCTTCATGGACGGCGACCTCCAGCATCGTCCGCAGGAGATTCCGGCGCTGCTCGCGGAAGCGGCGGCCACCGGCGCGGCGATGGTGATCGGTGAGCGCGTCTTCGTACGCGACGAGATGCCGGCGTCCCGCTACTGGGCGAACGTGATCGGGAGCTGGGCGCTGGCGACGTTGATGGGTGTGGACCTGACCGATACGCAGTCGGGATTCCGGGTCGTGCGGACCGACGTCCTGCGGCAGTTGCCGCTCGAGGCGACCGGCTACGAGTTCGAGACGGAGCTCGTGGTGAAGCTGGCGCGCCGCGGCGCCCAGATCGCCCGCGTGCCGATCAAGGCCGTGTACGGCGCAGAGAAGAGCAAGATCCGCCCCGTGCGCGACACGACGCGCAACATCATCCTGGCCCTCGTCTACCGGTTCTTCCGTCGCGGCGGACGAGGCCCGGCATGAGCCTCGCCGCGCCGGTGCGCTGGGTTACCCACCGTCTCAACGGGTCCTTCATCGTCGGTGGCAGTTATCTGGGATCGCGGTACGCCCCGCTGCCGCTGTCGTGGCCGGTGGCCCACGCGGGCGCCTGGTTCGTCAGCCACACGATGGCGAGTGTGCGGGATGCGCTGGTCGACAACCTGCGCGCGGTCTTCCCGCAGGAGTCCGACGACCAGTTGCGGCGGCGTGCCTACCGCACGTGTCACACGTACACGGACGACTGGATGGACTTCATGCGATCGCTGTCGTGGTCGCGCGAGAAGGTCCTCGAACGCTTCGTCTACGAGGAGGCCCATCACCTGAAGGACGCGCTCGCGCTCGGCCGGGGCGCGATTCTGGTGACGGGCCACTTCGGCAACTGGGAAGCTGGCGCGGTGCTGATGAAGGCCCTGGGCGTACCGCTCACCGTGGTCGCCATGCCGGAGGCCGATCCCGCGGTCAACTGGCTGCGACACCGCGTGCGCACGTCGCTCGACGCCGACACCATCGAAGTGCGGCAGTCGCTCGACACCCCGTTGCAGATTCGTCGTCGCCTGTCGGAGGGCCGGGCCGTCGCGATGCTGATGGATCGGCATGTGGCGCGCGACCGCGTGCCGGTGACCATGTTCGGCCGCGAGGCGCACTTCATGGGGGCCCCGGCGATGCTGGCGTATCTGACCGGCGCGCCGCTGGTGCCGATCTTCCTCGTGCGCGAGGGCCGCGGCCGCTTCCGCGCGCGACCGCACGAGCCGATCCTCGTCGATCGAACGGGGCAGCGCGATCTCCAGGTGCGGGCCACCGCGCAGCGCGTGGCCACGCTGCTCGAACGCGAGATCGAGAAGCGGCCCGACTGCTGGTACCAGTTCTATCGCTACTGGGAAGCACCGGGAGTCGGGAGTCGGGAGTCGGGAGTCGGGGGGCCGGAGTCGGAAGTCGGGACGCGGGAGTCAGGCATCGGGGATCCGGCCTGAATGGACCCGATCTCGCACCTGCTCTTCGCGCGCATGGTCGCCGCGACGCGGACGTCGCACGTGCCACGCGGCGTGGTGGCGGCAACGGTCCTCGGCGGGCTGGCGCCCGACATCGACGCGGCCGTGATGGCCGTGGGCTGGGACGTGTACCTGCAGTGGCACGAGGTGGGTACGCACGCACTCGTGGGGACGCCCGTGGTGGCCCTGGCGACAGGCGCGTTCGTGCGGACGTGGGCGCGTGCGGCACCGCTGAGCGCGCTGGTCTTCGGCGCCTGGCTGGGCACGCTCAGCCATGTGTTCTTCGACCTGTTCTCCGGCGCCACGATCCGGCTGTTGTGGCCGGTGTGGTCGGCGCCCATCTCGGCACCGGTCGTGGCGATGGCCGACCCGATCGTCATCGCCGTCCTCATCGTCGGCGCGCTGGCCTTGTGGGTGTGGCCGCGGGTGCCACGCACGGCGGCGGCGCTGGTGATGGCACTGCTGGCGCTCGTCAGTGCCGTCAAGCTGACGACGCGGGCGCGC
>NZ_JALHPM010000016.1:0-58022 GCF_022842525.1 Luteitalea sp. | reverse complement strand
GAGCGCGGTGCGCGCGCTGTCATCGTCGGGCCGCGCGAGGGCGTCTGGGGGGCGCGTGTCCGGCGTGGAGCGGGACCCGGCGGGCGTGGGCTGGGGAGCGCGTGTATCGTTCGGCGCCTGACACGCGGCGCTGCCGCACACCGCCGCCAGCAGCAGCGCGGCGACGCGGAGGGACGCGTTCAGCAGCCGAGAAAGATGCGCGTCTCCCGCCACATCTCTTCGAGGTGTACGAGCAACTGGTGGCCGTCGCGCATGAGACGGAGCGAGACGTTGGGGCGTCCCTGGCAGAACTCGATCACGCCCTGCGGCTTGACCACGTCGTCCTGCATGCCCTGGAAGATGAGCGTGGGCACCTGCACCTGGGCGTGCGCCGCGGGATACGTGAGCGCATCGCGATAGAACTCGTAGTGCAGTTGGCGGGGGGCGTTCTCGCCGTAGTGGAAGAACTCGCGGGTGCCCGCGCGCTCCCACTCGTCCACCACGCCGCGCCCGAAGTCCTGCTGGCGATTGCGGCCGAACGTGACGGCCGGCGCCAGCAGCACCAGCTTCCCGATCGGATGCTGAGGCAACACGGGGCCGAGGCGGGCCGCCGCGTGCCAGGCGACGAAGGCGCCCAGGCTCGATCCCATCAGCGCGACGGGCCCCGGAGGGCCCTGGGCGATGACGCTCCCGACTTCCCCCAGCATGCGCGTGACGGTGAGCGTACCGAAGTCGGGCGCGTTCAGGTCGGGCGCCACCAACGGGATCCCGACGTCGGCGAACTTCTCGCCGAAGAACCGGGCCTTGGTCGACTGGGCCGACGAGGCGAAGCCGTGCAGATAGATGACGCGTGAGATCACGATGCCGGCGTTCTAGATCATGCCCTTGCAGCCGGGTCGGCACTGACAGGGGATCTCGGCGGTGCCACCGGTGTAGTAGTTGTACGACAGTTCCTCACCGGCTTCGATGGTGCGGCCGGCGCGGATCCAGATGATGCTGTCGATGATCTGGCTGTAGCAGTTGGGCTTGCACGCGTGGTTGATGAAGCGCGAGACGTTGCCGCCGAACTTCGCATCGACTGCCCAGCGATTGCTCAACTCGAAACACCAGATGCAGCCCTTCTCGAGGTAGGCCACTTCACGATCGTGGCTCTCCTTGGCCGGCACCAGTTGTCCCGAGTAGTAGATGATCCGCGTGTTCTTCGGGATGCGCTCGAGCGCGAAGACGCCCCAGCCATGCACGCCACTGCGTCGGCGTTCGATCTGCGGAAGCGGCAGGTCGTCCGGCAGCTTGACGATCTGGCCAGCGACACGGGAGCGCAACTTGATGCGGGAACCGTCGATGACGAGGGGGGCGAGGTCGAAACGAGGGGTCTTGCCGTTGGTGCTTCCCTTGCGGGACGTGGTGCGCTTGGCCAACCAGGTGCCTCCGTAAGAACTGCGGAATTGTAGCAGGCTCAGATCACGCCACGCGTCTTCAGATCGTCGAGGGTCTCGGCCGAGAGGCCCAGCATGTCGCCGTAGACCTCCGCATTGTGCGCGCCGAGTGGTGGCCCAGGCCATGTCGTGCGTCCAGGCGTGGCCGACAACTGCGGCGCGATCGCCGGGATGACCACGTCCTCGCCGGAGGCCACCGTCACGTGTTCGATCAGCCCCCGCGCCGCGAAGTGCGGATCGGTCATCTGGTCGGCCACCGAGTAGATCGGCCCGCACGGCACGTCGGCCGCGTCGAGGGTGGCGAACGCCTCGTCGTAGGGTCGCGCCGACGTCCACGCCCCGATGGCGTCGTCGATCCGCGCCGCCTGCGGCACACGCCCATCGTTGGTCGCGAGACCTGTGTCCTCGGCGAGATCGGGTCGGTTGATGGCCCGCATCAGGCGCTTGAAGATGCTGTCGGCGTTGCCGCCGATGATGATGTAGCGACCGTCGGCACACGGATAGACGTTGGTCGGCACGATGCCGCTCACCGTGGACCCGTGCCGTTCGCGGACGACGCCGGCGGTGGCGTACTCGGGCAGCGACGACTCCATCAGGTTGAAGATGGACTCGTAGAGCGCCACGTCCACCACCTGACCTTCGCCGGTGCCCTTGCCGTCGCGATGATGCAAGGCCAGCAGGAGCCCCAGCACCGCGTGCAGGCCGCCGATGGTGTCGCCCAGACTGAGATTGGCGCGGGCCGGAGGGCGATCGGGAAAGCCGTTGACGTAGCGCAGGCCCCCCATGCCCTCGGCCACCGCCGCGAAACCCGGGCGCCGCGCATACGGGCCCGTCTGCCCGAAGCCAGAGATGCGGACCATGATGATGCGCGGGTTGATGGCCTTCAGCGCCTCGTACCCGAGGCCCCAGGCCTCGAGACGGCCGGGCCGGAAGTTCTCGACCACGACGTCGCACTGCTCCACGAGCCGGCGGATCAGGGCCCGCGCCTCTTCCTGCCGGAGATCGGCGGTGATGCAGCGCTTGTTGCGCCCCATCGCGTACCACCAGAGCGCCGTGCCGTTGTGGACGTGCCGCCACGTGCGCAGGGGATCCCCGCCATCGGGGGGTTCCACCTTGATCACGTCGGCCCCGAAGTAGCCGAGCAGCATGGTGGAGAAGGGGCCGGCGATGAGTTGGCCGAGTTCGAGGACGCGCAGGCCCTCCAGCGGAGCGGTCACGGGCTCATTCTAGCGGCCTTCGTCCCTGGGCCTTGGGCCTTCGCCCTTCATCCTTCGCCCTTCTCCCCTCTCCCTTCTCCCTTCGACCGGCCGGCATTCCGGCATTCGGCATCGCGGCATTTCTGTTTACTATTCCCCCCATGGCAGCCAGCGCGAGTTTCGACATCACCTCCACGGTGGACCTGCAGGAAGTGGACAACGCCGTCAACCAGGCGCAGAAGGAGGTCGGGCAACGCTACGACTTCAAGGGCGCGACCATCGAGATCGACTTCGACAAGGTCAAGAGCACCATCACCCTGCTGGCCGACGACGACTACAAGCTGTCGGCGGTGTGGGAGGTGCTGCAGAGCAAGATGTTCAAGCGCGGCGTGCCGATCAAGAACATGAAGCTCGGCGACAAGGAGATGGCTGCTGGCAGCGCCGTCCGCCGCGTCGTCTCCCTCCAGCAGGGCATCCCCACCGAAGCCGCCAAGGCCATCGTCAAGTTCCTCAAGGACGAGGGCATGAAGAAGGTGCAGGCCACGATCATGGCCGAGCAGGTCCGCGTCAGCTCGAACTCGAAGGACGAACTGCAGGAGGCGATGAAGCGACTGCGCGCCCACGACTTCGACATCGAGTTGATGTTTGGCAATTACCGATCGTGATCGGGAACCGGGAACCGGGAACCGGGCACCGTAAACCGGGCACCGTAAACCGGGCACCGTAGACCGGGCACCGGGCATCGGGCATCGGGAACCGGGCACCGGGCACCGCACGCCGTGAACCGGGCGCTGGCTACCGCGCACACCACAGCGGGCATCGGGAGCCGCGCGGGTAGGGCCGGCTGTCCCAGCCGGCGTCACCATCACGACTCGTCCTATCTCACGAATGCGAGCGACGCGAAGGCGTCCAGGCGACGGGTCACCGTGCCTCGCGCCTGCCACAGCATCTGGCCGATCGTGCGATCGCCCCGCACGTCGTCGTCCAGCGCGCGCGCCAGCGTCGTGAGCACGTTCTCGTAGACGCCACGCACAGCTGGCAACGAGGCCATCGCGAGCCCCCGGGACAGATGCGCGCAGGCCCGACTCACGTCGGTGCGCGTGGGGTGCTCGTGCACTCGTGCCAGCACCTCGCCGATGGCCCGGAGAGCGGCATACTCCTCGCGCATCGACGCGACCTGCGCACGGGCGAGCGACCCGCGACCCGCCCACGTGCCGTCGTCGAACAGGGCGAACGTCACTCGCGCGCCGTACTCCGGCGCCGGACCCGGCACGGCAAAGCCGTCGAGCGCTGTCTGTGCCGAACGGTCCACCAGGCGAGGCCGGACGACCACATCCGTGACGGGCCGCAGCCGGGCCCCTCGATCGCGGCGCGACACCTCGGCGCCCCACGCCACCACGACCTTGCCCGACGCATTGCGCGCAACCACACGGTGCGTGGGCCTGGGCGACCAAATGCCGAATGGCGCAGGATCGACGAACTCGAGCACCAGGGGCACGGCACTCGATGCCTGCTGCGCGCGTGCCGCCGTGGCCGCCAGCATCGCCGTGAGGCCACAGGCCGCTGCCATCGCAACACGTTGTTCGCGCATGTCGCCCTCCCTGAAGTGGACGCAGGCCCAGTCTGGCGCAGTGTCGATCGGCGAACCGACCTCGGCTGACCGCGTGCCTTACGGCACTCCTGTACCGGTCTTCCGCGTCGAGTCCTTCTGCAACACGGGCAGGCGACGTTGCATGTCGAGGGAGTTCGCGACCCGCTGGCGGGCCTTCGCCACGCCGTCCTCGATCGACAGGCCGGTCGGCCGCGCCGACGATGTCAGGCGCTTCAATTCGGCGATCGTGTTCAGGAACTCGTGGTTGGCCCGCCCCTCGGGCGTGTACGGCACGCGCGCGAAGGCGAGGGCGATGTGGTCGATCAGCGCCTGCACCTGATCGCCTCCGACAGGATCGGGAAAGGCGTCGAACGCGTGGTGCAGCGCGTCGAGCGCCGCGAGACTCGACCGTGACTCCGACCGGGCCCCCTCGATCGTCTCCGGCCTCCCCACCGCGGTCCCGTCGTCGAAGAAGGCCATCGTGGGCACGAGGACGCTGCCGTCGTCGGGCCGCCATCCCGCGGCTGAGGAGCGCCGCTCCACGCCCGGTCCCCATCCCTCGATGCCGAACTGCCCGCTGCTGCCGACCAACTCCCACAGGCCATCACGGCCAGGGCGATACACGGCCAACTCGACCACGTGGATGTCGCGCGACCCGACGTTGACGATCACGGCCTGCGGTTGGCGCGTGTCGTCGGTGATTGCCCGTACCTCGACAGGCACGCCGAAGTTCGGCGGCCCCGAGGCCACGGCGAGCGTCGCGGGCGCGCCGGACGCCGGGGCCTGTACGCCGGCCCCGCTGATGCCGACCGTGACCCGAGGTGTCGCGACAGCCTGCGGCGCCGAGGAGGCCGCTCCCTCCATCCGATCCGCCCCCGCCAGCGACACGCTCGAGACCAGCGCCCCGACCACCATGCACCCACGTGCGCGAGCGAATCCGTTGGTCATGACTTACTCCTTGCGTCTGTCTACCGTCGCTCTTCCGGGGGCGGCCGCCTCCCGTCTGCTCGCGATCACTCTGCGGCCGCGACGCCTGGCGATGCCGGACGGCTCCGCCGGCGACTGTAGCCCCGCACGCTGGTGCCACGCGTCGAGCTGAAGCTCGACGCCTACAGCAGCATCCTTCGTCCTTCGTCCTTCGTCCTTCGGCGTTCGGCGTTCGGCGGTCGGCGGTCGGCGGTCGGCGGTCTCCGCCTCCCGACTCCCGGTTTCCGGTTCCCGGTTCCCGGTTCCCGAACTACGTGCGCTTGACCACCATCAACGTGATGTCGTCGAACTGCGGCGCGCCCTCGACGAACGCATCGATGGCGGCGACGATGGCATCGATGATGGTCGAGGCGGGCTGTGCGCGCTCGCGTTCGACGATGTCGGCGAGGCGCTCGGGGCCGAACTCGTCGAAGACCGCCGTCTGGGCCTCGCTCACACCATCCGAGTACAGCACCAGCACGTCACCGGCACCGAGCGTGAACGACAGTTCCTCCCACGTCATGCCCGGGAACAGGCCGAGCGGCACACCGGTGGCGCCCATCCAGATGCGCTCGCCGCTGGCGCGCAGCAGCAGCGTCTCGGTGTGGCCGCCGCTGACGTAGCGGCATTCGCCGGTGGCCGGATGCGCCATGACGAGTGCGGCGGTCGCGTACTTGCTGCCGGGCGTCGTCGCGAACAGCAGCTCGTTGGTGCGGCAGGCCAGTTCGGCCAGCGAGTCCTCGCGGCCGAGCAGTGCGCGCAGCGTCGCCTGGATCGTGCTCATGAGCAGCGACGCCGCCAGTCCCTTGCCCGAGACGTCGGCCACGCAGAACAGGCAGGCCGGCGACACGCCATCGGTCAGCGTCAGCACGTCGTAGTAGTCGCCGCCGACCTGCTGCGCCGGACGGTTCATCGCGGCCACGTCGAAGCCGTCGAGGTCGGGCAGCGTGGCGGGAAACAGCCCCTGCTGAATGCCGGCGGCCACCGCCAGCTCCTTCTCGTACTGCTTCTTGTCCAGCATCTCGCGCAGATGCCAGCAGTTGTCGAAGGCGACGACGGCCTGCGCGGCCATGCCGGCGCCGAGCTCGAGATCCGCCGACGCGTACGTCTGGCCGCCCGGCCGTGCCCCGAGCGCCGCGAACCCGCACACCTGCTCGCCACTGCGCAGCGAGAACACGACGTGCAGCTTGTGGGCCTCGAACAGCGTGCGCAGGTCGCCATCCTGCAGGTCGCTGACCAGCGACGCTTCCGGCAGGTGATGCAGCGCGTCCATGTACGTCGACAGCGGCGGCAGCTTCACGCCCTGCTGGCGTGACACGGTGCCGAACGTGTCACGGCACACCGCGATGGCGTAGCGGGTGGCCATCCACTGCCCCGCCAGCGTCAGCCCGAAGATGCGCGCGACCTCCTCGACCTCGCTGACGCGCGAGAAGGCCCGCCCGAGCTCCATCAGCGTGCGTAGTTCCTGGATCTTCCGATCGAGGTCGCGGTTGAGACGCGTCGCCTGCGCATGCGAGTGGGCGTTGCTGATGCCGGTGGCCGCAATGCCCAGCAGCGCCTCGAAGAAGCCGCGTTCCTCCTCGTCCACGATGGGCCGCGCCGGCGGCGCGGTCGCCAGCAACCCCACGGCGGGCGTCAGGCCGATCGGCATCTGCTGCGGCAGGCCGAGGGCCGATGCCCTCGCCGCGTCGAAGCGTGATCCCACCGGCGCATCGGTGACGCCGCGCGCCATGGCCACGCGCAGGCCGTCGCCGACGTCGATGGCGATGACGGCACGCGTCACCAGCAGGCGCCCCATCACGGTGCGCAGCAGGTGCTTCAGCAGGTTGTCGAGGTCGAGCGAGGCGTGGAGGAGCTGCGCCGATTCCAGGAGGGATTCGAGGCGACTGACGGAGACATGCGCCACGAGGTGCTACTTCTGGATGCGCTTGAGGAGGCGGAGGCGGTTGCGCTCGCCGGGAACGATCTCGTAGGAGACCTCGTCCATCAGCGACTTCATCACGCGCAGGCCGAGGCCCCCGGTGCGCCGGTCGTGCACCATCTGCTCGACCGGGGTGGCGGGCATCATCGTCGGGTCGAAGCCCTGGCCTTCATCCACCACCTCGATGCGAAGGGTGGCCGCGTCGAAGGTGGCGCGGACGGTCACTTCCTTGTTGCTGTCGTGCCCGTGCGCATGCTCGATGACGTTGGCGCAGGCCTCGTCCACCGCGAGCTCGAGCTTGGCGACGTCGTCGTCTCCGAGTCCGGCCTGCGAGCCGACGTTGACGACGAAATCCCTGATCAGGGCCAGATTCTCGGTGGCCGAGGGCACCGTCAGGGTCAACGTCCGCTCGAGGGAGGTCATGGCGTTCATGCCTCCCGGGTGGGGCTGGTCGTGAAGCGCTGGACGGCGTCGGGCACCGTGTCGACCATGTCGTAGATGGCCTGGAAGCCCAGAATCTCGAAGATCTGCCGAACCTTGGGGCTGAGACCACAGATCTTGAGGTCGCCGCCCTGCTCGCGGATCTGCTCGATGAACCCCATGAAGACGCCGAGGCCAGCCGATGAGATGTAGGTGAGCTTCTCGCCGTCGACGATCAGTCGTGGGCGGCTGGCGTCGAGCTCGGCCTGGATGGCCTGTTCGAACACCGGCGCGGTATGGGCGTCGAGAAAGCCCTCGAGATGTAGCACCGAGACGTCGCCTTCGGCGGACCGGTGCACCTTGAACGGGTGAGGCATCAGAATTCCTCGTCCGAGTGGCCGTTAGTGTAGACGCAAAGCTCGAGCTCGGCCACCCTTCCACCACGTATCATACGGCCGCCGATGTCCGTCATCTCAGTGCTGTCTGGTCCCGCCCTCGTCATGGCCCCCATGACCAAGGGCGGCAACCTCCCCTATCGCCGCCTGTGCCAGGCCCTCGGGGCCACGGTCACGATGAGCGAAATGGCCGTCGTCCGCAGCCTCCAGCATCGCCGGAGGGGCGAGTTCGCGCTGATCCAGCGCGCGCCCGACGAACGCTGCTTCGGCGTCCAGCTGGCCGGCCGAGCCCCCGACGAGCTCAAGTGGGGGGCCGAGCTGGTGGCCTCTCGCGGGGCCGACTTCGTCGATCTCAATCTCGGCTGCCCCATCGACGAATTCACCCGTCGGGGGCTCGGCTCGGCCCTGCTCCGTCAGCCGCGCCGCATCGAACGCCTGGTGGCCGCCATGAAGGAGGGCGCCGGGCCCGTGCCGGTGACGGTCAAGATTCGTCTCGGCTGGAATGAAGACGAGCGAAACGCCGTGGATGTTGCACGGGCGGCCGAAGCCGGTGGGGCCGACGCCCTCACGGTGCATGGCCGTACGCGCAGCGCCCGCTATCGCAACGCCGCCGACTGGGTGGCCATCGGCGAGGTCGCGCAGGCCGTGCGCATCCCCGTGGTCGGCAACGGCGACATCCTCTTTCCCGAGGACATCGCGCGTGGACGGGCCCTCTCGGGCGTCCAGGCCGTGATGATTGCCCGCGGTGCCCTGATCAAGCCGTGGATCTTCGCCGAAGCACTCGGACAGGTCGTGGACGACTCCCCCGAGGGCCGACTGGCCATCTACCGCGAATACGTGCGTCTCGCGAAGGAACACTTCGGCGACGACGAGCGGGGGCACACGCGGCTGCGGCCGTTCCTCGTGTGGCACCTGGGCCTGTGGTGCCGACACATCCCCCGCCAGGCAGATGGGTCGTACGTGCCGATGCAGGAGCGCGCGGTCTTCGCCTCGCCGAGCTCGCCGCTCGAGGCCCTGCTGGCTCGCCCCGAACCCGAGGTGCACGGCTGGATCGCCGACCGCCTCATGGCCGGCGACGAGCTGATTCCCGGCGACCTGCCGGCCGACATCGTGCCCGATCCGCCGGACGATCCGCGCGATCGCCGTGACGATCGAGACAGCCGCCAGCGTCACCCGACCGAGACTCCAGCGGCGGGGTAGGGGAAATTGCAGAAGTTCGAATTTCAGAATTGCATGACCACCACCAATCCTCGACGTGCCGAGGTGGTGGTGGTGACATTCTGAAATCTGAAATTGAGATTCTGAAATTGCCATGTCCCCGATCTCCATCTCGGTCCCGACGCGGATCGCCGACCTCGGCGGCTGGACCGACACGTGGTTCGCACAGCACGGTCTGGTCTGCCACCTGGCGGTCTGGCCCGGAGTGGACGTCACCGTGCAGCCCGTCGACGGGCCGCCCGGCGTGGTGGTGCGGCTCGGCAACTTCGCCCGAGCCTGGCGGTGGACGCCAGGGCTCGACGCGCGCGCGACGCCCGACCCGCTGATTGCGGCCTGCCTCGACGAGGCGGGGGTTCCGCCCGGCGCCTGGATCCTGGACGTGAGGTCTGACGTGCCGCCCGGCGCCTCGATGGGCACCTCGGCGAGTGTGTGCGTCGGCGTGCTGGCGGCGCTGGCACAGGTCGCAGGTCTGCCGATCGCCCCCGCACAGCTCGCACGCCGCGCCCACGTCGTCGAAACCGAGCGGCTGGGTCAGCAGAGCGGCATCCAGGACCAGTGGGCGGCGGCGGCCGGCGGCATCAACCTCATCACCATGGACGCCTACCCCCTGGCCACGCGCGCGGCGATCGCGTTGCCGCCCGGCACGGGCGCGGCGCTCGAGGCGCAACTGCTCGTGGTGCTGCTCTCCCGCGGGCATGACTCGTCGGCGGTGCACGACCTCGTCGTCCGCCAGTTGGCCGACGCGGGCCCCGACGACCCGCGCCTCGAGGCCTTGCGTCGCTGCGCGCGCGACGGCGCCGAGGCGTTGCAGGCGGGCGACCTGGCCCGCTACGGCGCGGTCCTCACGCGCAACACCGAGGCGCAGGCCGCGCTGCACCCGTCGCTGGTCAACCACGAAGCGCACGCGATCATCGCTGCGGTGACCGTACCAGACACGCTCGGCGTCAAGGTCAACGGGGCCGGTGGCGCGGGTGGATCGCTCACCGTGCTGGCGGCAACGCCCGAGGCACGCGCACGGCTCGTGGCTCGGCTGGCGGCAGACTGCCCCGGCGCGCGAGTGCTGGATGTGACACTGGCCTGAGGGATCAAGGCTCAGGGCTCACGGCTCAGGGCTCGGGAAGGGGGCTCAGGGCTCTGGGCTCAAGGCGGACGCATCGCCGAAGCCGCCAGCCTTGGTGACGATGGGCAGGTCCGGGTGACGGCCGCCGATCAGCGTCGCGGTCGCGATGCCGGGCTGTCGTTCGCCGGTCAGCCACAGGCTCCCGCATCCGAGGGCCTGACACACGGCCGACGCCGTGTCTCCGCCGGTCAGCACGAGTCCCCCGACGCGGACGCGCGCGCACACCGCAGCCACGAGGGACGCGAGCCGCGCGGCGACGACGACGGGCGCGGCAGACACGTCCGGGAGTCCTGTCGTCGACAGGACGACGGAGGGCGATGACGCGAGGGCGTCGACCACGCGCGTGATCGTCTGCGCGGCTCCTGACGGGTCGTCGCTTTCGATCGACGACACGTCCGGGCGCACCACGACCACGCCGCGTCGCTGCAGCGCGTCCACCTGCGCCGCCGTCGCGGGGTGTCGACTGCCAGCCACCACCAGCACCGGTCCGTCCTGCCAGGACACCCGCGCGGGCGATGAGGCCTGTCGGCTCGCGCCGGCGAGGGCGATCGCTCGCGCCAGCCCGGCCGAGCCACACAGCACACGCAGGGGCGACGCCAGCGCCGCGGCGGCCAGCAGCGCGAGGTCGGCGTCGTCCTCCGCGTCGGCGAGCCACAGGCGGACGCCGCGCTCCTGCGCGACACGCCCGGCAAGGTGGTCGTGCCCCTGCCGCAGGTCATCACGCGACAGCACCACCATGGCGCCGTCCGCCGCTCGCAGGAACACGGCCCGGAGATCGGAGGGGACGTCAGCCTGCCCGACGGTGGTCTGTTCGATCGGGACACCGTGCACGTACTGACGGCCGCCGACCGTCGTGCGACCCTGCGCGGGAAACGCCGGCGCGACGAGCGCGGTCCGCTCACTCAGGGTGTCCATCACGGCCTCGAGCTCGATTGCCGGATGTCCCCGCAAGGTCGAGTCGATCTTCTTGTAGACCCGCATACCATCGTCGCCCTCACGCCAGGCGGCGATACGTCTCGCGCAGTGCCGTGTGGCCTCGGCGGCAGCCTCTGGCGCCAGGGCGCGCGACTCGCTGGTGAGCACGAGGACGTCTGCGGTCGGCGGAGCCAAGGCATCCGGCGACAGCAACACCACCGTGCGCCGTCCCGCGGCCGCGAACGCGGCACCGGTGTCGGCCGCGCCGGTCAGGTCATCGGCCAGGATCGCGAGCCGCCCGGTCACGATCCGGCAGGCGTCGCCGCGCGTGCCCGCACCATCTGCAGCGCGACGTCGATGGCCGCGACGAGGCTCTCGTCTCTCGCCACGCCGGTGCCCGCGATGTCGAACGCGGTCCCGTGGTCCACCGACGTGCGAATGATCGGCAGGCCGAGGCTGACGTTGACGCCCTCGTCGAACGCCAGCAGCTTCATCGGGATGTGCCCCTGGTCGTGGTACATGGCCACGACGATGTCGTAGGCGCCGCGCACGGCGCGCAGGAACACGGTGTCGGGCGGCTGGGGGTCGGACACGTGCAGGCCGCGCGCGCGCGCATCCTCGATGGCCGGCACGATCTCACGCGCCTCCTGCGACCCGAACAGCCCGCCCTCGCCGGCGTGCGGATTGAGGCCGGCCACGGCGATGCGCGGTGTGGCAATGCCGAGCGCGCGGCAGGCCTCGGCAGCCAGGTCGATGACCTCTCCGACACGCTGCCGCGTGACGCGACCGATCGCCTCCTCGAGCGCGACGTGCGTGCTGACGTGCACCACGCGCAGCGACGGTCCCACGAGCAGCATGCTGACCTTGCCGGCCCTGGTGCGGGCCGCGAGCAGTTCCGTGTGCCCGGCATAGGCATGGCCGCCGAGGTTCATCGCCGCCTTGTTGATCGGCGACGTGACCATCGCGTCGACCTCGTGCTGCAGCGCGAGATCGCAGGCCGCGAACACGTACTCGACCGACGCCCGGCCGCTCGCCGCGCTCACCTGTCCGATCAGACAGTCGGCGGGAGGCGCGTTGGCCAGGTCCAGCACGGTGATCCGGTCGTGGTCGAACTTCGCGTCGCGGGGGTGAGGCACGACCTCGAACCGCGGCGCCGGGCCCGTGTGTCCGGCCATCTCCGCCGCCCGCTGCAGGATGCGCGTGTCACCGATGACCAGCGGCCGGCACCGCTCGTGAATGGCCGGGCGCACGAGGGCCTTGAGAAGAATCTCGGGCCCCACGCCCGCAGGGTCGCCCATCGTGATCGCCAGCAGGGGCCGGAATGGCATGGGGGATTGTAGGCTCAAGGCTCAGGGCTTTGGGCTCAGCACGGAAGGCTCAGGGCTCCGGGCTCTGGGCTCAATAGGGAAGGGCTCAGGGCTTAGGGCTCAGGGCTCAGCACGGAAGGCTTAGGGCTCCGGGCTCAGTCGTTGATGGCCAGGGGTGACCGACCTTCAAGTGCTGGGTCTGCAACGCCGCAAAGGCGTCGGTGTAGAGCCAGAGGCACCCGCACACGATCACTGGCACGTGTCCAGGTGGCGCCACACCCGCTCCTCCGCGTGGTCGTGGCCGGGCCCCGCGTGCCGCGATGCTCGAGCCCAGAGCCCAGAGCCCCTGAGCCTATCTGTGGTGAGCCCTGAGCCTTGAGCCCTGAGCCTTCTGTGCTGAGCCTTGAGCCCTGAGCCCTGAGCCTTCTGTGCTGAGCCCTGAGCCTTGAGCCCTGAGCCTATCTGAAGTCGTGCGACGGCGTCCGCGGCTGATCGCCGGCAAAGCCCATGACCCGCTCGGCGCGCACCGAGGTCACGCCCTCCTGCTGCTGCAGCACGCCTTCCACGACGAGAAACGGCGCGCGCATGATCAGCGGCCGCTGCCGATCGAAGACGTCGGGGCGAATGATGACGTTGGCCAGGCCCGCCTCGTCCTCGAGCGTGAGGAACACCATGCCCTTGGCCGTGCCCGGACGCTGTCGCGTGATCACCGCGCCAGCGACGCGCACGCGACGCCCGCCACGGGTGCGCACGAGTTCGTCCGAACGCAACACGCCGCGCAGGCGCAGGTCGGCGCGCCGCAGCGACATCGGATGCGGCCCGATCGTCACGCCGCTGCCGCGGTAGTCGGCGACGATGCGCTCCATCGGCGTCATCGGGGTCAGGGGACTCTCGTCGGCCGTCGGAACAGCGTCGGGGGTGGCCTGCGTGGGCACCGGTGACGGCCGGCTCGGAGAGCCGGCCCTACCCTTCTCGACCCTACCCTTCTCGGCCCTACCCACACGCACCGGCGGCGCCTCCTCGTCGAGGAAGGCGAAGAGATCACCCGTCGGCCGCACCACGCGCTCGGCCTCCCACAGCGCACCGCGCCGATCGGTGCCGAACGCATTGAGAGCGCCGAGACTCGCCAGCGTGTTCAGTTCATCACGCCGGATGCCCGTGACCGCCACCAGGGCGTCGAGCGACGACCACCGCACGGACACGGCCGTCGGCAGTCGGCTGTCGGCCTTCGCCACGGCGGCGGCGGACGCGGCGGCAGGGCCCGGTGCCCGGTGCCCGGAGCCCGGTGTCCGGCGCTCTTCGTCCTCCCAGTCGTGGGCGCAGACGCCGCAATAGACGTGACGGCCATCCGCCCGCGCTTCGACCTCGAACATCGACGCATCGTCGGCGCCACACTTCGGGCAGCGCAGGATCTCCGCCGCCGCGTCCCTGAGCCCTGAGCCCTGAGACGTCAGGACCGAGCCCTGCGCCCTGAGCCCTGCGCCTGTTTCCAGCGTGCGTCCCACTTCCTCCCGCAGCCCCTGCACCATGCAGAAGCCGAGTCGCACGGCGCCGTCGGCCATGATGCGGCACGCCCAGGCCGAGTGCTGCACGTCCACCGGCAGGAAGCGGACACCGTGCCGCTGGGCATCCTTGATCAGCGTCGCCGGGTGATAGAACCCGAGCGGCTGGTTGTTGAGCAGCGCCGTGTAGAACGCCGCCGGGTAGTACGCCTTCAGGTACGCGCTGGCATACACGATCAGCGCGAAGCTCGCGGCGTGCGACTCGGGGAAGCCATAGAGCGCGAACGACGAGATCGACCGGAGGATGCTCTCGGCCGTCTCGCCCGTGATGCCGCGCTCGGCCATACCCGATCGCAATCGTCCCTCGATCTGTCGCATGCGCGCTTCGGATCGCTTGAACCCCATCGCCCGGCGCAGTTCCTCGGCCTCGCCGCCCGAGAATCCCGCCACGACCATCGCCATGCGCAGCAACTGCTCCTGGAACAGCGGCACGCCGAGCGTGCGCTTCAGGATCGGCTCGAGCGACGGATGGGCGTACACGACCGGTTCGTCGCCGCGGCGCCGCGCCAGGTACGGATGCACCATCTGGCCGACGATCGGCCCCGGCCGGATGATCGCGACCTCCACCACGAGGTCGTAGAAGCAGGTCGGCTTGAGGCGGGGCAACGTCGCCATCTGCGCCCGCGACTCCACCTGGAACAGCCCGACGGTGTCGGCCTCCTGCAACATCTGATAGACGACCGGATCGTCCGGCGGCAGGTGCGCGAGATCGATCGTCGCCGGTGGCGTGGCCTCGGTGTCGTGTCCGCTGGCGCGTGCTTCGTCGGCCGCCGTCGTGTTGACGATGGTGATCGCTTCCTGCAGCACGGCCAGCATGCCGAGCCCGAGCAGGTCCACCTTGACGATGCCCATGTCGGCGCAGTCTTCCTTGTCCCACTGCACCACCACGCGTCCCGGCATGCTCGCCGGCTCCAGCGCCACCACATCGTCGAGCCGCCCCTGGCACAGGACCATGCCGCCGGAGTGCTGGCCGAGATGCCGCGGGATGTCCTGCATCTGCATCCACAGATCGCCGAACTGCTGGATCTGCGGCAGGTCGGGATCGACGCCCAGTTCCCGCAGGTGGCGGGCCAGCGTGTCCTTCGGGTCCTGCCATTCGAAGGGACTCATCACCTTCGCGAGCGTGTCGATCATCTCGGTCGGGCACCCGAGCACCTTGCCCACCTCGCGCGCCGCACTGCGGCCACGATAGGTGATGACGTTGGCCGTCATCGCCGCACCGCGCTCGCCATACCGCGTGTAGAGATACTGGATGGCCTGTTCGCGTCGATCGCCGCTCGGGAGATCGAGGTCGATGTCGGGCCACTCGCCGCGCTCCTCCGACAGGAAGCGCTCGAACAGCAGCTCCATGCCGACGGGATCGACGGCCGTGATGCCCAGGCTGTAGCACACCGCGCTGTTGGCGGCCGACCCTCGCCCCTGCGCGAGGATGTCCTGCTGCCGACAGAAGTTGACGAGGTCCCACACGATGAGGAAGTAGCCGGCGAGATCGAGCTTCTCGATCAGATCGAGTTCACGCGCGATCTGCCGCCGCGCCTTCTCCGACAACGGCCGGTACCGCCAGTGCGCGCCCGCCTCGGTGATGCGCCGGAGGAACGAGACCTGCGTCTCCCCCTCGGGCACCGGGTAGTCGGGAAAGCGATAGCCGAGATTCGCCAGCGTGAAATCCAGACGTTCGGCCAGCACCTGGGTGTTGGTCACCGCCTGCGGCAGATCGCTGAAGAGCGCCTGCATCTGCCGGGGCGACTTCAGGTAGCGCTCGGCATTGGCCGCGAGCCGACGCCCGGCATGCGCGAGCGTCGTGCCATGTCGGATGCACGTGAGCACGTCGTAGAGCGGCCGCGCCTCGGGCGTCGCGAAGCGCACGCCGTTGGTCGCGAGGATCGGCACGCGATACGCCTCGGCCGCCGCCACCAGGATGCGGTTGTCCACTTCCTCGTCACGCGTGAGATGCCGCTGGATCTCCACGTAGACCTGGGCCCGGCCGAACACGCCGACGATCTGATCGAGCAGCCCGGCCACGCCATGGCGATCGGCCGCCAGCATCGGCCGCCCGACGATGGCGATGAGGCCGTCGATGTGCCCATCGAGATCGCGCACGGTCAGCGCGCCCTGCCCCTTCGCTGCGGCCAGCTTCATCCGGGTGATGAGCCGGCACAACGAGCGATAGCCCTGCGCCGAGGCCACGAGCAGCGGCAGGCGCCAGATGAGCGGCGCATGCAGCGACGCGGGGGCCGACGCCCGTGTGCCACTGCCCGTCTGCATCGTCACTTCGGCCCCGACGAGCGCGCGGAGGCCGGCCTTGCGGGCCGCCTGGTAGAACCGCGGCGCGCCGTAGACACCGTCGCGGTCGAGCAGCGCCAGGGTGTCGTAGCCGAGCGCGCGCGCCTGCTCGACGAGCGCCTCGGGCAACGACGCACCGTCGAGGAAGGAGAAAGCCGATGAGGTGTGCAGCTCGACGTACATCAGGTATCGGGAACCGGGAATCGGGAACCGGAAATCGGGCACCGGGCACCGGGCACCGGGAACCGGGCACCGGGAACCGGGCACCGGGAACCGGGCACCGGGCACCGGGCACCGGGCACCGGGCACCGGGTAGGGCACCGGGTAGGGCCGGGTCTCCGACCCGGCCGTCACATGCAAAGAAAAAGCGAAAGTCGCAAGCCAGAAAAAGAGCCCCTCGGGCTCTCGGACGGCCGCTTCGGAGAAGCGGCCCTACCCCCAGCGACAACGAACTGACAGAGGATGGATCAGGCGAAGAGAAGACGTAAAGGACTAAATTTACGAGGCATTTGCCCCACAAATGACTTCGAGGAAGGCAGGCCCCACATCTTCGGCCTTGCGCTGGCCGACCCCATAGATGTCGCGGAGGGCCTCGGCCGACCTGGGGCGCAGCCGGGCCATCTCGCGCAGGGTCGTGTCGTGGAAGATGACGTACGGCGGCACGCCGCGCCCGCGGGCCAGGGCCAGGCGCACCTCGCGCAGGCGTTCGAACAGGTCGCGGTCGACGCCTTCCCACGACTCGGTCTCCACGCGCGATCGCCGTGGGCCGGCATCCTTGGACCGGCGCTTCTGCCGGAACAGTGCCACCGGGGGCTCGCTGGTGCCGTCGCGCATCAGCGTGCGTCCCTCCGGCGAGAGCACGAGCACCGGGTAGTCGCCCGGCGTCTGGCGCAGGAAGCCCAGCGCCGTCAGCTGCTCGATGTAGCCGCGCACTTCGGTGACCGGCACGCCCGAGAACAACCCGAACGTGCTCAGCTGCGCGTGTCCACGCGCGGTCACCGCCTCCGACGTCTTGCCGACGAGCACGTTGGCCACGTGCGCCGCGCCGAACCGCTGCTCCACCCGCGCCACACACGACAGCACCTTGCGCGCGATGGTCACCGCATCGTCGACGATCTCGAGTTCGCCGAGGCACACGTCGCAGGCACCGCAGTCGTCCCGATCGTAGGTGTCGCCGAAGTACTGCACCAGATGCCGATGCCGGCACCGCGTGCTGGCGGTGTAGCGCTCGATGTCGCGCAGCAGTCCCTGCGCCGAGTCGGTGAGCTCGCCATTCTTCTCGAGCATCACGCGCCACTTGAGGAAGTCGGCCCCCGACGTGATCAGCACGCACTCGGCTTCGAGCCCGTCGCGACCCGCACGCCCCGACTCCTGCTGGTAGTGCTCGAGCGACTGCGGCGCCCCCGTGTGCACCACGAAGCGCACGTTGGACCGATGGATGCCCATCCCGAACGCCACCGTGGCGACGACGACAGCGGCCTGCTCGGTGAGGAAGGCGTCCTGGTTGCGGGCCCGTTCGTCGGAGGTCAGGCCGGCGTGATACGGCACCGCGCCGTAGCCCTCCTCCACCAGCCACGCCGCCAGCGCATCGACTTCCTTGCGCGAGGGACAGTAGAGGATGCCCGCCTCGCCGCGATGCCGCGCCAGCACCTCGAGCACCTGTTTCTTCAGTTGGTCGCGCAGCAGCACGCGATACACGAGGTTGGGACGATCGAACGACCCGACCTCCTCGAGCGCATCGCGCAGCCCGAGTTGCGTGAGGATGTCGCGGCGCACGCGCCCCGTCGCGGTGGCGGTGAACGCATGGATGCTCGCCTGCGGCAGCAGCGTGCGAATCTGCCCGAGCCGGCGGTACTCGGGCCGGAAATCATGCCCCCACTGACTGATGCAGTGCGCTTCGTCGACGGCGATGAAGCTGACCCCCACCTGCGCGAGGAAGCGGACGAACCGATCGCCGCCGTCGCCGACGAGCCGCTCCGGCGCCACGTACAACAGCCGCGTCTGACCGTCACGCACGCCCTGCATGACGGCGCGCTTCTCGCTGTCGTCGAGCGCGCTGTTGTAGCAGGCCGCCGGCACGCCGTTGGCGGTGAGGCCGTCGACCTGGTCCTTCATCAGCGAGATGAGCGGCGACACCACCACCGCCAGCCCGGGCTTGAGCAGCGCCGGCGCCTGGAAGCACAGCGACTTGCCGCCACCGGTCGGCATGACCAGTAGCGAATCGCGGCCACCGAGGATGGCCTCCATGACCTCGCGCTGATGTGGCCGGAACTGGGTGTAGCCCCAGTAGCGCGCCAGCACGTCTTCGAGGGAGGAGGAGGAGGAGGGAGCGAGGGTCGAACTCACGCAGGGGCGATCGTATCAGGCGCCGAACGCTGCCGTCGGCGACGCCGGCCCGCGATCGGCACCCAGAACATCCAGAGACCGCTGAGGTACATCCCCAGCAGCGCCAGGCCGGCGGGCAGGAAGACGCCGAGCCGACTGATCTCGCCGGCGAAGAACGAGCCGTCGTGCAGCGACTCGATCACGTCCGATCGCCGGTAGCTGGACTGCAGCACGCGCCCGCTGCCGAGATCGACCTGCACTTCCCACCCGCTGCGCAGCAGCACCTTCACGAGGCCCCGATCGGGACGCACGTCCAGACGCGCGATGTCCTGCCACCCGGTCGCCTGCGCGTCGGGCACCTGCCGCACGCTCGACAGGATGCCGTCGAAGTCGAGGGCCGGCACGGTGCCCGTGCCCCGCTGCTCCGGCGGCTGGACCCAGCCCACGTGCTTCTTGGTCTGCAGCAGGAGGCCGGACCCGATCACGACGAGGAGCGGCGCGGCAAGGACGGCCGTCAGCCAGTAGTGGAGGCGTCGAGTGAGTACGTTGAACGTCATGCCCGGGGACGCGCAAGGCGCGGCGCCGATCGTACCAGCCTGCCCGGCGCCGCCCGCACCGTGCTACGCTCCGCGCCGTGCAGGGCGACGCGTGCGCATCGTGATTGCGGGAGGTGGCCAGATCGGCCAGGGGCTGGCGCGGGCGCTGGCCGCCGACCACGAAGTGTTCGTCATCGATCACGACCCGGCCGTGGCCGACGTCTTCCAGTCGCTGGACGTCGAATTCCTCCTCGGCAGCGGCACGAGTGAAGACGTCCTGGCGCGGGCCGACATGGCACGCGCCGACTTCTTCGTCGCCGCCACCGGCCTGGACGAAGTCAACATCGTCGCCTGCGCCATCGCCAACCGGCTGGGGCACCCGCAGACCATCTGCCTCGTCTCGCGCGCCGACTTCCTCGATGCCCAGGGCGGCCCGGGCGGACTCGGGGCCTTCGGCGTCAACCGGGTCATCTGGCCCGAGGCGCAGCTGGCCGCCGACATCGAGCGCACCGTCACGGCGCCGGGCGCCATCGACGCCGAGGTCTTCGCCGGCGGCGTCGTCCGCCTGCTGGAGTACCGGCTGGCCGCAGACTCGCCGCTCACGGCCGCGCCGGTGTCGCGCCTCCGGATGCCGCGCGGGTCGCTCATCGTGGCCATGAAGCGGGGCGGCCTGATCTCGGTGCCCCGCGGCCACACGCAGCTGGCGGCGGGCGACAAGATCATCCTGATGGGCACCCCGGAGGCCATGTCCGAGGTCGAGACCCTGCTCAACCCGGGGCGCACCGGCGGCCGGCTCGAAGTGACGATCATCGGCGGGGGCGACGTCGGGTTGCAGCTGGCGCGCCGGCTCGAGGCCATGCCCACCTGCGATCTCCGCATCCTGGAGCGCGACCCGGCCCGCGGCGCCCTGCTCGCGGCCGAACTGACGCGCACGCTGGTGCTCAACGGCGATGGCACCGACCTCGAGTTCCTCGAGTCGGAGCACGTCGGCGGCAGCGACGTGCTCGTGTCGGTGATCGACAACGACGAGCGCAACCTGCTGGCCTCCCTGCTCGGCCGTCAGCTCGGGGTACCGAAGATCATCACGCGCGTCAGCCGGCCCTCGAATCTCCGGCTGTTCGAGCGGGTCGGCATCGACGTGGCCATCTCGGCCCGCGGTGCCGCGGTGGCGTCGATCCTCGATCAGATCGCCGGGGGCACCACGAGCCTGCTGGCGGTGGTCGAACACGGCGAGGCCCGGGTCTTCGAGCTGACGCTGGGGCCGACGTTCGAGCCACGGCAGCTCAAGGACATCGGCACGGCCGAAGACGCCATCATCGCCGCCATCCTGCACGCCAACCACGCGGTGGTGCCGCGCGGCGAGGATCGCATCGGCCCGGGCGATCGCATCCTGGTCTTCGCGACACGCGAGGCCGCAGACCGCGTGCGCCAGTACTTCCTGCGCGGGACACCGTGACCGCGCCCGGCGACTGACCCATGCGCCTGTCCCTGGTCGTCCACGTGGGTGGCGTCATCGTGCGGTTCTTCGGCGCCATGTTCCTGCCGGCGCTGCTGGTCGCGGTGCTCTATCGCGAATGGCACGATGCGATCGGCTTCCTGGGCGCAGCCATCGTCACCACCGCGCTGGGACACCTGATGCGCAGCGCGGGCGGACGCGACGCCGAAGGTGCCGTCGAGGGCATGCGCCGGGTCGAGGGGCTGGCGGTCGTGGCGCTGTCCTGGCTGCTCATCGCCCACCTGGCCGCGCTGCCCTTCGTGTGGGCGGGCCTCGGGCCAATCGACGCCCTGTTCGAGGCCATGTCGGGCCTCACGACGACCGGCGCGACGGTGCTGCGCGACTTCTCGCCGTACGGCCGGGGGTTCATGTTCTGGCGGGCCCTCACGCACTGGCTCGGCGGCATGGGGGTGATCGCGCTGTTCGTCGCCGTGCTGCCGCGCCTGGCCATCGGCGGCCGCGAGTTGTTCTTCGCCGAGGCTGCAGGCCCGAGCAACGAGAAGGTCAGCCCGCAGATCCGCCGCACGGCCCTGCTGCTGTGGCAGGTCTATGCCGGCCTGACGCTGCTGCAGGTGCTGGCGCTGTGGGCCGTCGGCTTCTCGCTGTTCGACGCCACGTGTCACGCCCTGGCCACGCTGGCGGCCGGGGGCTTCTCGCCGCATCCGCAGTCGATCGCCGGGTATCAGAACCCCGCCGCCGAGTGGGTGATCATCGTCTTCATGTTCCTGGCCGGCGCCAACTTCGCCCTGCAGTACCGGGCGCTGGCGCGCGGCCGCCTCGACGTGCTGACCCGCGACGAGGAACTGCGCGCGTACGCGGGGGTCGTGGTGCTGGCCACGGTGCTGCTCGTGCTGGCACTCGGCACGGGCCCCTCGCTGATGACCACCACGCGGACGGCCCTCTTCCAGGTGCTGTCGATCCTCACGACGACCGGGTTTGCCAGCGTCGACTTCCAGTTGTGGAACGAGCAGGCCAAGATGGTGCTGCTCGTGCTGATGTTCATCGGCGGCTGTGCCGGATCGGCCGGCGGCGGGCCGAAGGTCGTGCGGCATGTGCTGCTGGCGCGCTACACCTTGCGCGAGTTGCGCCGCACGCTGCACCCGCGGGCCGTGCTCCCCGTGAAGCTCGATGGCCGGGTGGTGCCCGAGTCGGTCCTCAACAGCGTGGTGGTGTTCTTCCTGTTCTACCTGCTGGTGTTCTCCATCTGCACCGGCGTGGTCGTGGGACTCGGCGCCGACATGATGACCGGGCTCACCGCTTCGATCGCCTGCCTGGGCAACATCGGCCCCGGGTTCAATCAGGTCGGCCCGATGGGCAACTTCGCCGACCTGCATCCCGTGAGCCGGGTGACGCTGACGCTGGCCATGTGGATCGGCCGCCTCGAGGTGCTGACGGTGCTGGTGATCCTGCGCCCGGAGGTCTGGCGCTCGGGCCAGTGGTCGGCCCAGCCGCGACACGCCCGCGTCTGATGGGAGGGCCGCCTCAGTCGATCTCGCCCTCGACCCACCACTGCTGCGTCTTGCGATCCTGGAAGATCCGGTAGGCCGCGCCGCTCTCGAGCGCGATGTCCCACTCATCGCGATCCCACGCGCCATCGCTCTCGGTGGACGGCTGCCACCATGCCCCCGACGATCGCCACGGGCCGGCCGCCTGGGCAATCGGGCCATCGCGAAAGACCGTGTCGCGCGATCGGACCCCGAAGCGGATGGCCCGCGGGATGCGCCCCTGGCCCAGCACCACCACGACCGGCCAGGGCTGCCGCAACCGACGGACGTGATAGCCCGCCGTGTCGAGCCAGCCTTCGCGCGCCGGTTCGCGCGCGTCCTCGCGGGCACGCCCGGCCTCCCTGGTGGCGGTGAGCCCGAGCGCCGCCAGCCACGCGCCGGCCCCCGTGTCCTGCCCCTCCACCCCAGTCGGCACGAACGGCGCCAGGGCGACGTCTCCGGGACGATGGGAATCCACCAGCGCGGGGGCGCCACACCGGCCCGCGCCCATCAGGGCGGTGAGCCGGGCCTGCAGGGCCGCCAGCTGATCGTCGGACGGCAGCGCCTTGCGCAACAGCGAGAACTGGACGATCCGCCCGGGCACGGCGTCGACGCTCACCGTCAGGCGATCGATGGCGGCATGCGGCGGATGCGCTTCGAGATCGAGCAGCAGCAGCGTGCGCAGCACCCGCGCCTCGCGCACCGGCACCGGCAGTTCGATCTCGCGCACATGGGTCTGGCGATCGGTGAGCTGCAGGGACAGGCGCACGACGGCCGCGGCGCGATCGCGCGCCTCCAGGTGCGCACACAGCGGATCGAGGACGCGGCCGAGCACGAACGACAGCGGCTCGAGCCCCTCGATCGGCCACTCGAGCTCCAGCGACTGCGAGAACGCCTCGTCGGCCGGCTGCCCCCGCAGCGGACGCGGGTCCAGGCCCACCGCCAGGCGCTGCAGCCAGAGCCCACGCTCCCCGAGCCGGGCCTGGAGATCGGCCGCTGGCAGGCGCGCCAGCTGCGCACACGTGGTGATGCCCCAGCGCTCCAGCGTGGCTCGCACATCGGGCCAGGGACGCCCGCTCGGCATCCGGAGCGGGGCATCGTCCACGAGGGTCTCGGTCTCGGCGTCTGGCGGCTGACGATCCGGCACCGCCCCTCCACCGACCAGCCCCTGCCCCGCCGACAGCCGATAATTGCGCGCCCCGCCCAACCGACGCACGCGCACGGCCCCGACAAGCGCCAGATCGACGCCGGGCACGGCCGCCAGCGCCTCCACCGGCAAGGGCGCGAGGGCCGGGGGCGTGTGCCCCCGTGCGACGACGGCCTCGACACCCGCCGACGCCAGGATGAGCGCCGCCACCCAGGTCGGCGCCACCGCCACACGCACCTCGAGGTCGCGATCCCGCGCCAGGGTGCGTGCGGCCGCCGCGATCTCCTCGGGACCACCAAGAATGCGCTGCAGCCCCGAGACGTCGAGCACCAGCGTGCGCGCCGTCAGGCGCTCCCAGCGCGGTGTCATGTCGGCCGCCACCGCCGACAGACGCGTCAGGATGTCCTCACGCGTCAGATCAGGAGGGCACGAGTGGAGATGGAGGGCTGCGAACATGGGCTTGGAGAATTTCAGAATTTCAGAATTTCACCACCATGGTCAGCAACTCGACGCATGGCGGTGGTCGTGACATTGTGAAATTCCTGCCATTCTGAAATTTCCGTCTATCCCGCCAGGGCGACCTGGACCTCGCGCGTGCTGCCCTCGGCGGCCCGGCTGCTGACGACGCGCATGGCGCAGTCCATGCCGGCGAGCCGGCACGAGCGCGCGGTCTCGCCTTCCCAGCGCGGGCGCCCCTGCACACGCACCGACACCCCACCCGCGCTGCGCGTGATCGGATCGGCCGCGAGGATCACCAGCATCGTCTCGCGTCCCTCGATGGCGCGGTGCAACCGCAGCCACGTGGACGAGGGAATCGTCCGCAGCACGAACGCCGGGATGTCGCACAGATCCAGCGCCACCACCCCGAAGCCACCCGCCTGCGCCACCAGATGCGCGGCCTTGATCGCCCGCTGCACCACCGTGTGCGTGAGATCGGGATCACCCCGACGAGGTCGCAACGCCAGCACCCCGGGCGACAGCGGCATCCCGCGCACCCAGAGCACGTGCGACAGCCTCACCCCCGCCGCGGCCGCGCCCGCCGGGTCGCCACGGTCGACCGTGTCGATCCACGCGGCCACGTCGCCACGCGCGGTCGCCGCCGCCAGCGTGGACACCAGGACGCGCGTGCGTCCCGAAGACGCCGGCCCGACGATTTCGGAGACATGGCCGCGAGGCCAGCCGCCGCCGAGCGTGGTGTCGAGTTCAGGCAAGCCCGTGGACAGCACGCCGGTGGCAGGCACCCGACCGGCGAGGGTGCCATCGAGCCGACGAGCCTGCAGCAACGCTTCGAGATGTGCACGCGAGCGCGGGAGAGACATTCGTTTTTGTTTCGCCTCCCACTCAGCGTACCACCTCGACGGGCCCTCGGCAATGTCCGGTGCGTGCATGGCCCGACAACGCCCGGCACCGGATGGGTCTGACACCGCGAACGCTCACACCACCGGATGGAAGAGGATGACGGTCGGCGTCCAGATGGCGTGTGCAATCAGGCCAGGCCCCACACGGCCCGTGTACATCCGCAGCGCGGTCCAGATCGCGCCACAGGTGCAGGCCAGCACGGCCACGATGATCGACCCGCTGCCCAGTTGCGTCAGCGAGAACGCCAGCACGCTCGTGACTGCCGCCACCGTCGCGCCCAGGCGCGCGCTCCAGACGTCGATCCACGCGCCCCGCCACAGCAGTTCCTCGGCCGTCAGGATCACCAGCGTCCACGCCAGGGCGACGGCCGGCGTCTCGGTCCCGGCCGCGCGATACAGCCGCGACACATGCGTCGCCAGTTCCGGCACGAGGGCCCGCGCTGCCTCGAAGGCCACGTACGTGCCCACCGTCATCAGCACACCGACCGCGACGCCCAGCGCGAGGTCACGGCCGCGCAGGCGGAAGGCCGCACGCCGCGGCACGCCGCGCACCGCCACGACCACCAGCGCGACCAGCACCGCATGCACCCCCACCACCCAGTAGATGTCGCCGCGGCCGAAACGGGCCATCACCAGGGCCCAGCTGACATTGAGCGCCACCAGCAACAGGCCCTGCCAGAGCAGGGTCGTCCTCGGCGGCGTGGAACGGAGGGTCATGACACGGCGGCGGCGTGATCGTCCTTCGGTGTCACCCACTCGGCCGCCTCCTCGACGAACAGGGCCATCTGCGACAACTCGTCGGCCTCCCCGGCCAGCGCCCGCCGCACGGTCTCGTCGAACGACTGGCGGCGATACTGCGGATACACCGCCCAGAACCCATCGTCTGGCGACAGGATGTCGGTCCGCAACCCTTCGACGAGTTCGGCGGCCAGGTGCGGATCGGCACGCGTGATCAGGCCGATCCAGTACGCCGAAAGCGATGGCGTCACGAATGGCACCTGGACAGTGTATGGCCGCCGGCCGAGCAAACCAGCCGTGCGCTCGATGATCGCGCGGGCCGTCAGGGTCTCGAGGCCGGGCAGCGGCCAGGCCCGACTCTCGCTGGTGTCCAGGCGAAGCGCCAGCACGATCGCCTGCACGACGTCGACGATGCCGATGGGTTGCGTGCGGCTGTCCAGCCACGCCGGCAGCAGCATGACCGGGAGGCGGGCCGCCAGATCCCGCACCATCCGGAAGCTCTCGCTGCCACTCCCGATGACCATCGTCGCCTGCAGTTCGATGACCGGCACGGGCCCCTCGCGCAGGATCTCTCCGGTCGCCAGGCGGCTGCGGAGGTGCCGTGAGGGCGGACCGGCCGGCCGCATGCCGCCGAGATACACGATTCGCTGCACGCCAGCCGCGGCCGCCGCGGCGCGAAACGTCAGGGCCGCCTCACGTTCGATCCGTTCGTACTCGTGGTCGGCACTGGCCATGCCATGGACGAGATACACCGCCTGCGTGCACCCCTGCAGCGCCGCGTGGACGGTCTCGGGTCGCAACAGATCCAGCGCCACGAACGCGCGGTCGGGGTGGTCGTGTCTCGCTCGCGCCACATCACGGGTGCCGCCGACGACGTCGGCACCGGTGCGCGCGAGGATGGGCACCAGGTGCGAGCCGACGAACCCGGTCGCGCCGGTGACGAGCACGCGCGGGCGCGGACCAGGGGTGACAGCGGCCGGTGGACGTGCCGTGGGAACGAGGGTCATGGCAGGGTCCTGCTTCAAGAACCACGCCAGTCGAGTCCGCTGGGCTGAGGCGGGTCCGGCCGCGTCAGCCAGCCGCGCCGGCAAGCCGATGCTTACCAGCTGTATCGCGTTGCGTCAGCGCCGCCCGCCGAGATGCGGGGTCGCCTCGGAGATGGGAGGGCCGCCTCGCCGAGGCGTCCGGATGTGTTCACCGTCGAGATGCGTCGAGGTTCCGTGTGCCAAACCGTGTCCGCGTCCTCTAGGATGGAAGGAGATCACGTCGCCTCCGGACCTCCCGGGGGCTCATCGAAAGGAATACCCGCATGCAACGCCAGCTTGGCCTCATCTTCGGCGCCGCAGCGCTTCTCGCGCTCGGCATGGTCGGCGCCGCCCAGACGCCCGCGCCGATTCACGTCAACCTGCAGGACGGCAAGGGCCAGGCCGTCGGCCACGCGATGATCTCGCCGGCCGGCGAGGGGGTCTCGATTGCCGTCTCGCTGAAGGGACTGCCGCCGGGCGATCACGCCATTCACGTCCACGCCGTCGCCAAGTGTGAAGGGCCGGCGTTCACCTCGGCCGGGCCGCACTTCAACCCGACCACCAAGCAGCATGGGCTCCAGAACCCCAACGGGCATCATGCCGGCGACATGCCCAACATCACCGTAGGCGCGGACGGCACGCTCGAGAAGACCGTGACCAACACGGCGGTGACGCTCGGGAAGGGCCCCAACTCGCTGTTTGCCAACGGCGGCACGGCCCTCGTGATTCACGCCAAGGCCGACGACCTCAAGTCCGATCCGGCGGGCAACGCCGGCGATCGCATCGCCTGCGGCGTGATCACCGCGGCACACTGACGCGGCGCTCCTCGGTCCACAGCAGTTGCGCCGCATAGGCGCGACATGGCCGCCAGGCCTCGGCCCTCGCCAGCAGCACCGCTGGTGGGGGCCGCACGCCCGTCTCGGACGCGGCGCCACGCAACAAGCCGACATCACTGGCGGGAAACGCATCGGGCGCACGCAGGGCGCGCAGCGCGATGTAGTGCGCCGTCCAGGCGCCGATGCCCTTCACGGCGCACAACCGCGCCAGACTCGCCTCCAGCGGCGTCGTCGGGTCGAAGAGGCGCGGGTTGTCGAGGGCCGCGCGGGCGAGGGCGGTCAGCGTGGCGCGACGACTGCCCGGCATGCGCAGGGGGGACAGATCGGCCGCAGCCACGGCCCGAGGCGTGGGGAACGTCCGGTGCAGCGACGCGCCCCCGAGCGATGGGGGAAGCGACTCGCCACAGATCTGGACCACCTGCGAGACCAGCCCACGCGCGGCCGTCACCGTCACCTGCTGTCCGAGCACGGCGCGGACGGCCAGTTCGAAGGGCTCCCAGCCCCCCGGAACCCGCACGCCGGGATGCCGGGCGAGCAGCGTCGCCATCCACGGGTCGCCGCCGAGCTGTTGCGCCATGTCCTCGAGCTCGCGGTCGAGATCGAGGACGCGCACCAGACGCGACAGGATGGCCTCACGCGGGACCGGCCGCAGCGTCGAGAGGCGCACAGCGATGGCGGATCGTGCCGGCGCGGGGGTGACACTGACGACGCCAGGCACGCCGTCGATGCAGAAGGTGCGCCGGTATTCCGTCGGGCCGCACGCCTCCACGCCGTCGACGGCCCGCGCCGCCAGCCACGCCAGCATCGCCGGCCAGGCGTAGGCGCCCCGGTAGTCGGCCCACACCGCCCCGTCGGTCTCGCTGCCCATATCGGGCATCATCGCAGCCCCGGTTGGGGTGCGGTAGCACTGGACGCCGGCCCCATGGACGAGCCAGCATGGTGCGCGCATGTCCCTCCTCCCGCCGTCAGCCGTGATCGAGACGCCGCGAACCTGGCAGGTCCGGTTGCTCGCGCTGATCCTCCGGCTGACGTTCTGGTGCGGGCTGGTCGTGTACGTCCCGAGCCTGTACCTGTCGCTGCGCGTCGGGGTCCTCGGCATCGCCCTCATCGACACGATCGCCATCGTCGTCATCGGCGTCCTGCACTTCTCGCCGTCCCTCTCCTACATGGGGCGGGCGATCGGCTTCTGCCTGGTGTTCTACATGCTGGCCGTGGGGCTGCTCATCTGGGTGGGCCCGATCAGCCAGATCTCCCTGTTCGGGTTCACCACGGTGGCCACCCTGCTGCTGGGCTACCATCCTGGATTCGTCACGTCGGTGCTCAGCTCGCTGACGCTGCTCGTCATCGGGGCGATCGGCTGGGGAGCGCCAGGGATGCTGGCGCCGACGTGGGGCACGGACGTCACCGCGTGGATCGTGGTGACGTTGAACTTTGCGCTCGTCAACCTGATGCAGACGGCGGCCGTCGGCATGGTCGTGAGCACGTTGCAGGGCACCCTCGATCGGGAGATGGGCGCACGGGCGTCGTTGCAACGCGAGCACACGCTGCTGCGCACGCTGATCGATGCGCTGCCGGACGTCATCTTCGCCAAGGACACCCACCGCCGGTATCAGCGCGGCAACGCGGCACTGCTGACTCAGCTGGGCCTGACACGCGAGGCCGACCTGCTCGGCAGGTCCGACGACGACCTCGTGCCGCCCGCGGAAGCCCGCACCTCCCGCGACCACGACGAGCAGGTCCTCCAGGGCACTCCGCTGTTCAATCAGGAACTGCCGAGTCCGACGGCCGACGGCACGCTCCGCTGGTCTCTCACCAACAAGGTGCCCCTGCGCGATGGGGGCGGCGGCATCGTCGGCCTGATCGGGATTGCCCGCGACATCACCGACGTCAAGCGCGCCGAAGCCGACCGGGCGCATCTGCTGGACCGGCTGCAACTGCAGATCGAGCGCATGCCGCTCGCCTACGTGCTGACCGACGCGACGTTTCGCTACGTACGCTGGAATCCCGCCGCCGAGCGGATGTTCGGCTTCACGGAGGCCGAGGTCCTGGGCAGGCATCCGTTCGACCTCATCGTGCCCACCGAGTCCCAGGAGGAGGTGACGCGGCGCTTCGACGAGATCATGGCCGGCAGCATGGACGCCCACGGCGAGATCCGCAACCGGACGCGTGACGGCCGCACGATCATCTGCGAATGGCACAACACGCCGCTCGTGGACGAGACCGGCGCCTTCACCGGCGTGCTGTCGCTGGCCGAGGACGTGACGGAGCGTCGCAGCCTCGAAGAACAGCTCCAGCAGGCCCAGAAGATGGAGGCGGTCGGCCGGCTCGCGGGGGGCGTGGCGCACGACTTCAACAACCTGCTGACGCTGATCATCGGCTACAGCGAGCTGCTGCTGTCGCCCCCGCGCGCGGCACTGGACGTGCCGCAGTCGGTGCGCGCCATTCGTGACGCCGCCGAACGTGCCGCGACGCTCACGCGGCAGTTGCTCGGCTTCAGCCGCCAGAGCCTGCTGCAGCCGCGCGTGCTCGATCTCAACGTGGTCGTGGCAACGATCAGCACGATGTTGCGGCGCCTGATCGGCGAGGACATCCTGCTGACGACGTCCCTCGCGCCGGTGCTGGCCCACGTCAAGGTGGATCCCGGCCAGCTGGAGCAGGTCTTGATGAACCTGGCCGTGAATGCGCGTGACGCGATGCCCACCGGTGGGCACCTGCGCATCGAGACGTCCTCGGTCATGCTCGACGGCAGTGCCCACGTGAGACTGACGATGAGCGACACGGGGTCCGGGATGACGCCGGACGTCGTGGCACGCATCTTCGACCCGTTCTTCACGACCAAGCCGGCGGGTCGGGGCACCGGCCTCGGACTGGCGATGGTGCATGGCGTGGTGCAGCAGAGTGGGGGCCGCAGCGAGGTCCGCAGCGAGCCGGGGCAAGGCACGACGTTCACGCTCGACTTCCCGGCCGTCGACGACGCGGGCCTCAAGGAGGAGTCGCCTGCGTTGCCCGAGCACGTCGGCGGCGACGAGACGATTCTGGTCGTCGAGGACGAAGGGAGCGTGCGTGGTCTGGTCGTGCGCACGCTCGCGTCCTACGGCTACAGCGTCGTGGCAGCCACCAACGGTCAGGACGCGTTGCGCGTGGCGACCGCGCACGCCGGGCCCATCGATCTCGTGCTGACCGACATCGTGATGCCGGCCATCGGTGGCCCAGAGTTGGTGCGACGGCTGCGCCCGACGCTGCCGCAGGCGCGCACGCTCTTCATGAGCGGCTACACCGACGATGCGGTGATGCGACACGGTGTGCTGGAATCGGACGTGGCCTTCATCCAGAAGCCTTATACGCCAGCGGAACTGGCGCGCAAGGTGCGGGAGGTGCTGGACATGCCCCGGGTGCCCAGCGCGGAGCACGCATCCTGACATCGCCCACCTCGCGCGGCCTCGCCCTTGGCTTGGCGTCGCATGCGCTGGCCGGCGTGTCGCCCTTCATCGTCGCTGCCGTCATCGCGCGCACCACCCTGCTGCCCGGGACGGCGCTGGTCTACGGCCTCGGAGCCGTCGGGTTGCTGCTGATGCTCGCGGTCCCTCGCGGGCGCGAGCGACTGGACGCCGAGACGCGGGCGCTGCTGGCACCAGGCCGGCGTGGCGCCTTCGTCATGAGCCTGGCGGGCTTCCTGGTGGCGGGCATCGCCTTCTACGTCGGGCTCGCCGGCAGCCCGCGCGTGGCCGAGTACGTCTTCCTCACGCGGCTGGACTGGGTGGTGCAGGCGCCGGTGGCCATCCTCGTGCTGCGCGAGCCGTGGACGCGCGCCGGACTGGCCGGCGCAGGCCTGGCGCTGGCGGGCGGGCTGCTCCTCGTGTGGAACGGCGCCGTGGGCACGAGCGGACTGACCGCGGCGGGCGTCTATGTGGCGGCCTCACTCGCGGGGTATCTCGGGGCCAGCCGTCTGGCCAGGGCCGGTGGTCTCGCCGCGTCCACCACGCTCACGGTGTGGCGACACTGGGTCAACACGATCGGGTTCGTGGCGCTCGCCCTGCTGCTGGGTCCGGCGACGATGCCGCCGCTCGCGATGAGCACCGTGGCGCTCGGCGCGGTCAGCGCCCTGGTGCTGATCGGCCTGTTCCTCTGCCGCTTCGCCGCTTTGACGCACCTGCCGCTGTGGGTGCTCTCGGCCCAGGCGCCGGTGCAGGCGGTGGTGGCGCTGGTGGCCTCGCGCCTCACCGAGGGCACGCCCTCGGCCACCACTCTCGTCGCCGTCGCCATGATCGTCGGCGGCGAAGTCGTCGTCGCCACGAGCCAGCGCCAGCGGCCGCGTTGAGTCCTGTCGGGGGCGGCTTCGGGCGGTGACGGCCGGCTCGGAGAGCCGGCCCTACCCCTGCGGGCTGTTCTGCGTTCTACGTTCTGCGTTCTGCGTTCGTCAGCCATTCAACGTGACTGTCTTCCCTGTCTTCGCCGCCTCGTAGATCGCCATCATGGCGCGCAGGTCCTTGAGGCCTTCCTCGCCGGGCGTGCGTGGTTCCGTGTTGCCCTTGACGCACTCGGCCATGTGATCCATCTCGAGGGCGAACTGGTTGCGTTCGGGCAGCGATCGCAGTTCGACCGTCCCGCCTCGAATCACCTGCATCCGGAGGTCGCTGTAGCTGAGCGCGGGCTCGAGCTGGAACGCGGCCTTCTCGGCATGCACGCGGAAGCGGTTCAGGCCGACGCCGTAGCTGGAGACGCAGTTGGCCAGGATGCCGCTCGGGAACCGCAGCTGGAAGTTGATGGTCTCCTCGACACCGTCGGCGAAGCGCACGTCGCCGGGCGTGGTGTACGAGAACGCGTTGATGGCGACGGGCTCCTCACCCGAGAGGTACCGCGCCGCGTTGAGCGCGTAGATGCCGATGTCCATCAGCGATCCACCGCCGGCGAGCTGCTTGTTCAGGCGCCACTGCTTCGGGTCGCCGATGCTGAAACCGGCCTCGCACAGGATGACCTTCGGCTTGCCGAACTCCTGCTCGCGCGCCATCCGGATCATCGCCATGTTGTACGGCTCGTAGCGCAGGCGATGGCCGATCATCAGCTTCTTGCCTGCCGCTTTCGCCGCCGCGATCATCGTCTCGCACTCCTGCGGCGTGTTGGCCATCGGCTTCTCGCACAACACGTGCTTGCCGGCCGTGTGCGCCCGCACCGTGTACTCGGGATGCATGCTGTTGGGCAGCACCACGTACACGATGTCCACGTCGGGGTTGTCCTTGAGGCGGTCGTAGGTGTCGTAGCTGTAGAGGCCCGACGCCGGCACGCCATACGCGGTGGCGAGCGTCTTCGCCTTGGCCGCATCGCCGCTGACCAGGGCCGTCACCCGCGCGTGTCGACAGTGCGCGAACGCCGGCAGGATCTGGTTGATCGACAGGCTGCCGAGCCCGACGATGGCGAAGCCGAGCTTCTTCTCGGGCGGCCCCGGCAGGCGCGGCTGGGCGCGTGCCCGGACGCCGGCGAGCGAGGTGGCGGCCACGGTGAGTCCCGTGGCCTGCAGGAACTGTCGTCGTGATGTCGTCGGCGTACGCATGGAGTGCCTCACGGGATCGCTGTCGATGTAGGCGCCGGACTTGTCCGGCGCGGGCCACGCAGACCGCCGGACAGGTCCGGCGGCCACGACTCGGGAACGGCGGCTACGTGGCAGGGCGCTCAGCCAACCTTGCCGTGATCGCGTCGACATCGTAGACGCAGCCGCCCCAGGTGCCGCCACTGGTGGCCTGCAACGCCGCCCACAGGCGCGTGGCATCCGGCAGCTTGGGGTGCGGCGCCAGCGCCGGATGCGGCGCCCGCTCGGCCAGCGTCTCGGGATCCGGCACGAGGGCGCTGGTTGCCGGGTCGAGCCGCACCAGGTCCACGGTGCCGGTCAGCGCCCGCGTGTCGATGACGACGTGCACGAGGTCGCCGTCACGCAAGCGCCCGAGCGGCCCACCCGCGAGCGCCTCTGGGCCGATGTGCCCGACGCACGGCCCGGTCGACACGCCGGAGAAGCGGGCATCGGTCAGGAGCGGTGTGCCGCGCAGCGTCGGCAGGTGCTTCAGCGCGGAGGTCACCTGGTAGACCTCCTCCATGCCGGTGCCCATCGGCCCGATGCCGGCGACCACCACCACCTCCCCGGGCGCCAGCGCCGTCTCGTCGTGCGCCTTGATGGCACGGATGGCGTCGGCCTCGCTCGTGAACACGCGCGCCGGGCCGACATGACGGTACACGCCGTCCTCGCCGAGCAGGTCGCGGGCAATCGCCGTGCTCTTGACGATGGCGCCGTCGGGCGCAAGGGTGCCGCGCATGAAGCACACGGTGCTGGAGAGTCCGACGACGGCGGCCGAGGCGGGCGGCAGGATCACGGTGTCGGGGTCGACGCGATCGCGGTCGCGCAGCACCTGCCGGCAGCGGGTGCGACGCTCGCTCTGGGCCCACCAGTCCAGCGCCTCGTCCAGCGTCACGCCGGCGCAGGTCGGGACGCGCGTGTCGAGCAGGCCGAGCGCGCGCAGGTGCAGCAGCACCTCGGGCACCCCGCCAGCGAGGTGGACGCGCACGGTGGGATGCGGCCCGGCCGGCAAGGCGTCGACCAGGCGAGGCACGGCGCGATTGACCGCCATCCAGTCCTCGAGCCCGGGCCGCGCCAGGCCGGCCGCGTGCGCAATCGCCGGGACGTGCAGCAGCAGGTTGGTCGACCCGCCAAACGCCGCATGCGTCACCATCGCATTACGAATCGACGCATCGGTGACCAGCGTGCGCGCCGTCCACCCGAGGCCGCGCTGGGCCTGCAGGCCGTGCACGGCCCTCGCGGCGCCATCCAGCCAGATGGCCTGCCCGGACGGCGCGAGCGCGCTGTGCGGCACGGCCAGGCCGAGGGCTTCGGCCACGACCTGCGCCGAGGCCGCCGTCCCCAGGAACTGGCACCCGCCCCCTGGGGAGGCGCACGCGCGGCAGCCGAGCGCCGCGGCTTCCTCGAGCGAAATCAGCCCGTGCGAGAACCGCGCGCCGATGGTCTGGACGGTGCCGGCATCCTCGCCATCGGTCGCCGGCAGCGTGACGCCGCCGGGCACGATCGCGACGGGCAGGTCGCCGGCACCTGCCACGGCCATCAGCATCGCCGGCAGGCCCTTGTCGCACGTGGCGACGCCGAGGACCGCCGATCGCGTCGGCAGCGACCGGATCAGGCGCCCCAGCACGGTGGCGGCATCGTTGCGATAGGGCAGGCTGTCGAACATGCCCGGCGTGCCCTGGGACCGCCCATCACAGGGATCGGTGCAGAACCCGGCGAACGGCGTCCAGCCGCTGGCGCGACAGGTCAGCGCTGCCTCACGCATGAGGAGGCCGACTTCCCAGTGTCCGGTGTGATAGCCGAGGGCGAGCGGCGAGCCGTCCGGCTCGCGCATGCCGCCAAGGGTGCTGAGCAGCAGCATCTGCGGCTGCCGCACGGCGCCAGGGGCCCAGCCCATGCCGACGTCCAGCGACCACCCGAACAAGTCGCCGCTCGGCTTCTGCAGGAGGTCGTCGGCCGTCAGCGGCAGCTGCCCCGCGGGGCCGGGGGCAGCTGTCGTGATGCCGTAGATCGCGGCGTCACCGCGATCGAGCGCGAGGGGGACGGAAGGGGCCATCGACGCCTTCCGCTCGTCCTACTTCGGCTGGTTGGCCGCAGCCGCGGTGCCGGAGGCCGGCGCCGGCACGAGCCGCGCGATGCGGTCCGGCTGGTTGAAGGCGATGTAGATGGCGCCATCGGGGCCCATCACCACGTCGCGCAAGCGACCGACGTTCTTGAAGAGCACTTCCTGGGTGATGCCGGCGTCGGTCATCTCGAGGCGACGGAGTTCCTGCGCCGCCAGCGACCCGAGGATCAGGTTGCCCTTCCAGCCCGGGAACTTCGTCCCCGTGTAGAAGCCGATCGACGAGACGGCGATGGACGGCACCCAGTACGTCAGCGGCTGCTCCATGCCCGGCGCTGCCGTCTTGTCGGTCATCGGCGTGCCGTTGTAGTTCATGCCGTAGGTGATGACCGGCCAGCCGTAGTTCTTGCCCTTCTCCACCAGGTTGAGCTCGTCGCCGCCGCGCGGGCCGTGCTCGACGTCGTAGAGCGCGCCGGTGGTCGGGTGCATCGCCAACCCCTGCGGATTGCGGTGCCCGTAGGACCAGATGCTCTTGATCGCATCGGCCTTGTCGACGAACGGATTGTCCTTGGGGATCGATCCGTCCTCATTGATCCGGTGCACCTTGCCGTTGGGGCGCGTCACGTCCTGCGCGTCGAGCTGCTGACCGCGCTCGCCGATCGAGAAGTAGACGTGGCCCTTGCCGTCGAACACGAACCGGGTCCCGAAGTGGACGTTGCCGGTGCGGTAGGTTGCGGCGGGCGCCTTGAACAGGGTCTGCAGATCGGTCAGTGCGTTGCCCTTCAGCTTGGCGCGCACCACCACGGTCATCGCCGAGTCGTTCTCGCCGGGATCGCTGTAGGACAGGTAGATCCAGCCGTTCTTCGCGTATCCCGGGTGCACGGCGACGTCGAGCAGGCCGCCCTGGCCCTTGGACCACACGGCCGGCACGCCCTGCACGGGCTCTGGCGCGAGCACCCCCTTCGCATCGGCGAGACGCAGGGCGCCGCCCTTCTCGGTGATGAGCATGCGGCCATCGGGGAGGAAATCGAGGCCCCACGGCGCGGTCACGCCCTCGACCACGGTCTCGAGCTTGAAGGCGTGCTTCTGGCTCTGGACGACGACATTGGCCGCGGGGGCGGCATACCCGGCACCAGCGGCCTTGGCCTTGCCGGCGGTCTCGCGGATGTAGACGACCATCGCCCGAATCTCTTCGTCGCTCAGCAACCCGCCGAAGGCCGGCATGCCGGTGGCGACGCGCCCGTTCTTGATGGCCGCCGCCAGCGAGGCGTCGTCACCGTTGCCCGACACCCACACATCGTCGAGCATGCTCGGCGCCTGGGCCCCGGCCATCGTCGGTCCGTGGCAACTGGCGCAGACGTCGGTCCAGACCTTGGCGACGTCCTTCTTGGGCGCAGGGGCCTGCGCGAGCAACAGGGGGGCGGCGACGAGCGCACCGGTCCCCGCGACGAGGGCAGAAAGGCGAAGCAGCATCCGGGTAGCGTAGCAGAACAGGAGACGACTTCGTCAAAGCGCCAAAAGGGCAAACAGGGCAAAAAGGGCGAAACGACACCACCGAAGGTTCAAGACCGAAGTCTCCAAGACTTCAAGACTTCACGACCTGCGGTGACCTTGAGACTTCCGTTTTCCGTCTTCCGTCTTCCGTCTTCGGTCTTCGGTAGTGTCTTTTTGCCCTGTTCGCCCTGTTTGCCCTTTTGTCCTTTCACTAGACGCTGTCCGTGTACCACCGTTTCAGTGGCTCGTAACTGACGCCCAGGTGGTCGAGCGCCTCCTTGGGCGCGCCGGTCCATGTCGGCACGAACGTATTGCCCTTGTACTCGAGGTCGGCGATCCCGATCTTGCTCGTGAAGAAGCCGGTGGCGGTGAGATCGCGGACGGCCGCGAAGAAGCGGACGCCGTGCGAGTGCTCGGGCTTGGCCTTGGCCGGGTAGGCCAGCGCATCACAGATCGCCGCCTGCTGGGCGGCGGTGCCCTTCACGAAGGGCTGCGCGAACTGGCGACGGCACTCGCTGTCGAGCCACTTGATCCCGCCGCGCATCAGCAGCTGGCGATCGGGCTGATCGACCATCATGAAGTCGATGAACTCCGGCACGCCGGCCTCGCTGGCGTCGCCCGAGCGCTCGTCCTTCGGGATGATCAGGTTGGCCAGCGCCGTCACGGTCGCCATCTCGTGCGCCGTGAAGTACTTCGGCTTGTACGGCCCCGCCTTCGCGCCTGCGGCGCTGCGGCGGGCTTGCTGCGCATGCTGGTGCGCCTGCTGGGCCTCGGCCTCGGTCCAGGCGATGCCGGCCATCGCCGGGGCGGCGCCCAGCACCTTCAGCATCTTGCGTCGATTGAAGTTGTCCATGTGTCGTGTCCTCTGACGGCCGGCTCGGAGAGCCGGCCCTACCCTAGATGGCGAGGGCCTTGCGCTGCTCGGCGATGTAGTCGCACGTGCGCCACGCCAGCGCCATGATCGTCCACGTCAGGTTCTTGTCGGCCTGCGACACGAACGGGCCCGCGTCGGCGACGAACAGGTTCTTCACCTCGTGCGCCTGGCAGTGGGCGTTGAGCGCGGAGGTGTTCGGGTCGTTGCCCATGCGGACCACGCCCGCCTCGTGGATGATGCGACCGCCGGCGGCCAGCCCGTAGTCCTCGTCGGGACCAGGGATCTTGCCCAGCACTGTGCCGCCCATCTCCTCGATGAGCGCCTTGAAGGTCTCCATCATGTGCTTGGCCTGGCCACGCTCGGCGTCGCCGAACTTCCAGTGGAACCGCGGCACCGGGATCCCCCACTTGTCGACCACGTTGGGGTCGATGTCCATGTAGGTGTCGTCGTTGGCCACCATCTCGCCGCGGCCGGCAAAGCCGATGGTCGCGCCCCAGAGGCGACGGTACTCGTCCTTGAGGCCCTTGCCGTAGCCACCGCCGGAACCGCCCGGGTGCCGATCGATACCGCCCATGAAGCCGAAGCCCGGCATGCGCCGACCACCGCCTGGCTCGATGTGGTAGCCGCGCGGGAACGGGAGCTTGTCCTTGACGTTGTTCAGCCACCACGGCATGTAGAGGTGCATGCCGCCGGTGCCGTCCTCGTTGTGGTTCGGCATGCCGACCAGCTTCGGGATGAAGCCCGAGAGGCTCGCGCCGGTGGAGTCGGTCAGGTACTTGCCGACGACGCCGCTGCCGTTGGCCAGGCCGTTCGGGAAGCGTGCGGACTTCGAATTGAGCAGCAGCCGCGCCGACTCGCAGGCACTCGCCGCGAGGACGACGATGCGGCCTTGCACCGTGCGCTCTTCACCGGTCGTGGTGTCGACGTACGAGATGCCCGTCGCCTTGCCTTCGGCGTTGCTGAGGACCTCGCGCGCCATCGCCCCGGTGACGATGGTCAGCTTGCCGGTCTTCATCGCTGGCGGCAGGAGGACGGTGGGCGACTGGAAGTTCGAGTGGGTGGTGCAGCCGCGGCCACACTGCGCGCAGTAGTGGCACGCCGCCCGCCCGTTGAGCGGACGCGTGAGGATCGACAGGCGCGACGGCACGCAGGCAATCTTCAGCCGGTCGGCGGCCTGCTTGAAGTACAGCTCGTAGGCGCGCGGCAGCGGCGGCGGCTGGAACTTGCCGTCCGGCTCGTTGTGCAGCCCCGTCTCGGCGGCGTGGTTGCTGCCAAAGATGCCGACGAACTCGTCGAGCTTGTCGTAGTAGGGCTTGATGTCGTCGTAGGTGAACGGCCAGTCGTCGCCGAGCCCATCGAGGCTCTTGCGGCGGAAGTCGTCCGGTCCCCACCGGAGCGAGATGCGCCCCCAGTGGTTGGTGCGGCCGCCGAGCATGCGGGCGCGGAACCAGTCGAAGGTCGATCCCTTGCCGGCCGTGTACGGCTCGCCGGGCAACTCCCAGCCGCCCCACGCCGCATCGAACTCACCGAACGGCCGCTCGGTCGGCGCGCCTCTGCGGGGCGACTCGTAGGGCCAGCCCAGCATCTTGCCGTCGCGCGCCTGATCCCAGACGGGACCGGCTTCGAGCATGCAGACTTCAGCGCCGGCTTCGGTCAGGACCTTGGCGGCGATCCCGCCGCCGGCCCCCGACCCGACGACGACGACGTCGTAGACCTTCGGTGAACGGATGACTTGCATCGTGAATCATTCCTCGGAGAATCGCAGAAACCGCCGAATAATCGGCAGTGTACATCGGGTCAAAGTCGAAAGGGCCAAGAGGGCAAAACGACACCACCGAAGACGGAAAGACAAAGGTGAACGACGAAAGGCTTCAAGGCTTCCCCGCTTTCACCTTGCGGACACGACCTTTGTACTTCGGTTCTGTCGTTTTGCCCTTTTTGCCCTGTTCGCCCTTTTAATCTTTCGACAACGGCTGCTGCTGGGTGACGCAGTGGATCGACCCCATGCCCCACACCAGCGGCTCGCACTGAATGGGTACGACGCGATGCGCGGGAAAGAGATCCTGCAGGATGCGGGTGGCGACCGCGTCGTTGGCGTGGCCGTACATCGGCGCCAGCACGACCTGGTTGGCGATGTAGAAGTTCGCGTAGCTGGCCGGCAGCCGCTCGTCGTCGGCCATCACGTAGCCCGGCATCGGCAGGGTGACGATGCGCCACGGGGCGCCGTCGAGCTGCCGGGCCGCCTGCAGGCGCGCCAGATTGTCGCGAAGCGGACCATGATTGGCGTCGGCCGGGTCGTCCTCCACCACGGTCACGATGGTGTCGGCCGCCACGAAGCGCGTGATGTCGTCGATGTGTCCGTCGGTGTCGTCCCCCTCGATGCCGTCGCCGAGCCAGAGCACCTGCTGCACGCCGAGATGCAGGCGCAGGCAGGCCTCGAGGTCGGCCTTCGACAGGTGCGGATTCCGGTTCCGATGCAGGAGGCACTGCTCGGTCGTCAGCACCGTGCCGGCGCCGTTGACGTCGATCGAGCCGCCCTCGAGCACGATGCCCGGCTCGAATCGGGTCACCCCGGCGAGCCGCTCGAGTCGGGCGGGCACCGAGGCGTCACGCATCAGGCTCTCGTACTTGCCGCCCCACGCGTTGAAGCCCCAGTGATTGAACGCCAGCTGCCCGTCGGGGCCGAGCAGGAAGTTCGGCCCGTAGTCGCGGATCCACGAATCGACCGTCGCGAGGACGATCAGCTCGAGATTGGCGGTGTGCGCGGCACGTCCCCGGCAGCGCTGCCGGACGTCCTCGGCCACCTCGGGGGTGTCCACCAGCAGGCACACGCGCTCGTGCGGCGTGAGCGCGTCGATGAACTGCAGGAAGATCTCCTGGGCCTGCGGCACGCGATCGGGCCACGTCACCGGATCCTTCGGCCAGGTCAGCCAGGTGGCGGCGTGCGGATGCCACTCGGCGGGCATGCGGTAGCCGCGCGCGGCGGGTGTCGCGGGGCTTGCCCCGCCGGAGCCGGAACGGTCCATGGGGGCCACGAGCACTGGCGACGGGCGAAGGCGGGTCACGGTTCGATGAGCCGCTGGGTGATGGGCGCGTAGGCGTCGATGCGGCGGTCGCGCAGGAACGGCCAGTTCTGCCGGGTCTGCTCGATCAGGGAGAGATCGCACTCGACCAGCAGGGTCTCTTCGCTGTCGGCCGAGGCACGGGCGAGGATGCGGCCGAACGGATCGGCGACGAACGACTGCCCCCAGAACTGCAACTGGCCCTCGAGCCCCACCCGGTTGACGGCCACCACGAAGACGCCGTTGGCGATCGCGTGGGCGCGCTGCGCCGTCTCCCACGCCGAGTGCTGGGCCTCGTTCATCGCCGCGTGCTCACCGGGCAGCCAGCCGATGGCCGTCGGGTAGAAGAGGAACTGGGCGCCCTGCAGGGCGGTCAGGCGTGCCGCCTCCGGGAACCACTGGTCCCAGCAGACGAGCACGCCGCAGTTGCCGCGCGTCGTCTCGTGCACGCGGAAGCCGAGGTCGCCCGGCGTGAAGTAGAACTTCTCGTAGTAGAGCGGGTCGTCCGGGATGTGCATCTTCCGGTACTTGCCCACCACGCTGCCGTCCTGGTCGAAGATGACGGCGGTGTTGTGATACAGCCCGGCGGTGCGGCGCTCGAACAGCGACGCAATCAGCACGACCTTGTGCTTGCGCGCCACCTTCGCCAGTGTCCGCGTCGTCTCGCCGGGAATGGGCTCGGCGAGCTTGAAGAGCGCGGTGTCCTCGGTCTGGCAGAAGTACTGCGAGGCGAAGAGCTCCTGCAGGCAGACGATCGTCGCCCCCTGCCTGGCGGCCTCGCCGATGCGGCTGATCGCCTTTTTCAGGTTCTTCGCCGGGTCGGGCGCGCAGGTCATCTGGACGAGACCGACGACAGGGTTGGGGGTCTTCTTCTTGGCCATAGTTCGTCACTGGGTAGGGCCGGCTCTCCGAGCCGGCCGAGAAACAACGCCGCGCGGATGACGGCCCGCTCGGAGAGCGGGCCCTACCCGCTGCATCATCGGGTCCTACCCGCCGTAGTACTGCGCGCGCTTCGCCTTGAGGAACTCCGCCGATCGGGTCAGTTCGTCGAGGCCGTTCATGCCGTCCTCGATGGAGATCCAGCCGTCGTAGCCGACCTCGGCGAGGAGACGGAAGATCGTGTCGTAGTCGTTGAGCCCCTTGCCCGTTTCGCCGTGCTTGAGCGCCGCACTGTACCCGGTACTGCCATCGGCCTGCTTCAGGTCCTCGAGGGTGGCGCCGTCGGCCAGGTAGCGGTCCGAGGCATGCATGCTCACCACGCGGTGCTTGACCTTCTCGAGGAACGCGAGCGGGTCGTAGCCGCCGACCAGCGCGTTGGACGGGTCGTACTGCACGCCGAAGTGCGGGTGGTCGATCTGGCCGATGATCTCGAGGAAGACGTCCTCGGCCTGGGCGAACTCGGGGTACGTCCAGTTGCCGTCCTTGTAGTGGTTCTCCATGCACAGCACGACGTCGCGCTCGGCCGCGTACTCGAGCGACGCGGTGATGCCCTCCACCGTGCGCCGCACCCCCTCGCTGCGACTCATGCCCGGCAGACGCTGACCGCTCAGCGTGCGGCAGTGGCGCAGGCCGAGCGCCACCGACATGTCGATGGCGTCACGCTGCCGCTGCACCTGCCGCGCCCGTTCGTCGGCGTCGGGGTGCGTGAAGTCGGGCGAGAAGCACAGCAACGAGGACACCTGCCCCGTCTCCTCCATCACGTCCCGCACGCGCCTGGCAGCGTCCGGGCCGAGCGGCGTCAGGAAGCCGTCGTAATGCTCGATGCCCTCGCCGCCGAGCGCCTGGGCATCACGCAGCCACTGGAGGTAGTCCATCTGGCCGGCACACAACTCGTCGAAGTAGCACTTGGGGAAGACCGAGATTTTGGGAAGCATCGAACAATTCAAAGTTCAAAATTCACAATTCAGGAAGAAAAAAGAACAAAGAACGAAGGATGAAGGATGAAGGATGAAGGATGAAGGAATTGCCTGGGAGCGCGACGCCGGCTGGCGTCGCGCTACCAGGCCGGTGGCGCCCCAACCGGGTAC
The DNA here is from genome assembly GCF_022842525.1 of Luteitalea sp. Lineage (NCBI taxonomy): Bacteria > Pseudomonadati > Acidobacteriota > Vicinamibacteria > Vicinamibacterales > Vicinamibacteraceae > Luteitalea > Luteitalea sp. Next base: position 15,687 of record NZ_JALHPM010000016.1, on the reverse strand, counting down.
TGCTCCAGGTCCATGACCGAGCCCGTGACACAGGCGGCCGCATCCGACACGTAGTAGGCGACGGCGAAGGCCGTGTCGGCCGGCTCCAGGAGGCGTCCGAACGGTCGGGTCTTGACCGCCTCGGCGACCCACTCGTCGCCCTTGCCCTCCTGCTCGCGCTTGACCTTCTCCTCGCCCTCGGTGAGCGTCCAGCCGACGTTGATCTGGTTGACGCGGATCTTGGCGGTGTTCAGCTGCGCCGCGGCGTTGCGCGTCAGCGTCATCAGTCCGCCCTTGGCCGACGAGTAGGCCGTCAGCTTCGGCTCGCCGATGTAGGCGTTGATCGATCCGATGTTGAGGATGGCGCCGCCGCCCTGCCGCTCGAGATGCGGCACCGCGGCCTGCATCAGGAAGAACGGCGCCCGCAGGTTGATGGCGTGAATCCGATCCCAGTCCTCGATGGTGGTCGAGCGCACGTCACCGCGGGAGGTATCGGCGGCGTTGTTGACGAGGATGTCGAGGCGGCCGAAGTGCGCGGCGGCCCGATCCACGAGCGCCTGGCACTGGCCCGCGTCAGTCAGATCGCAGGCCTCGAAGGCCGCCCGCCCGCCCAGGGCCTCGATGGCCGCGACGACCTCGGCCCCACGCCCCTCGGACCGTCCGTTGACGATGACCGCGGCGCCGAGGGCGGCCAACTGGAAGGCGATGCCCTTGCCGATGCCGGACGTCGACCCGGTGACGAGCGCCACTCGCCCCGTGAGGTCGAGCGCGCGTGAGATGGAGGGAACCGTCGTGTCAGCCATGATGCGTCGCGTGTGTCCGGCAGAGCCGACCCTGTTGGCTCCGCACTGCATTCTGAATGGTGAACTCTGAATTCTCCGTCAATCGACCGGATCGTAGACCCGTCGCAGCGGCTTGCGCCGACCGGCGCCGCCACTGACTTCAATCTCGACGGCCAGTCCGCGGGGCGACGTGATCGCGAACGTCTCCTCGATGGACACGCCATCGTCCAGGTGGGTCTCGCGGACGAGTCGGCCTTTCTTCCAGCGAGTCTCGGTCTCGACCGTGCCGTTGGTGGCCTGGTGCTTCTCGGTCCGGCCGTTGGTCCGGTAGCGCACCGTCCGGCCATCCTCGAACGTGAAGGCGACGACGGCGGCATCCTGGACGATCGTGAAGCGCCGCACGGGCTCCAGCAACTCGCGCAGCAGCTCCATCCGCTGCTTCCGGGTCTCGGGATCCACAGGGAGGCCGGCGCCACCCATGCCCCCGGGCGACCCGAACCCGCCCATCGGCTGACGGCCCGGCATCCCGAAGCCGCCCATCGGACCACGCGGGGCGTCCCCTTCTCCCCCGCCGGTCCCGCCGACATCGCTGGCGTCGGCATTGAGGCGCCACGACCCCGACAGGTCGGGCGGAGCCTGGGCCACCGCGAGACTCGCGGCAGCGATGACGATCAACGAAGCCAGCAGCAGGGGACGGCGCATGTCACTTCAGACGTTCGCGGCCGCGCGTGAGCTTCCACGCGGCGTCGGCAGTCAGCGCTGCGGGCCCTCGGGGCCGTGCGGCAGCAGGATCGACTTGATGACCTGACCGCTGTGCATGCCCTCGAATGCCTCGTGCCAATGCTCGAGGTCGGTGCGCAGGCCGACGACCTTCTCGGCGCCCGTGCGCCCGGCGCTCAGCAGGCTGATCACGCGCTCCCACACCGGGTAGTTGTGACTGAACGACCCGTGCAGCTTGACGGCCTTCTGCACCAGCGGATTGAGGTTGATCGGCACGAGGTCGGGCGACCAGCCCACCTTGACGACCGTGCCGTCCGGCTTGCACATCTGCAGCGCGGCGTCCAGCGGCCGGCTGGCCCCGGAGGCGTCACAGACGACGTCGGCGCCCAGCGGATCGAGCGACCGCACGACCTCCTCGAGCGACTGGTTGTCGACGTCGACCACATGCGTGGCGCCGAGTTCGCGGGCCACCTCGAGTCGCGCGCGATCGGCCGCCCGGCCGGCGACGATCAGCGGATAGGCGCCGCTGAGCGCTGCCATCTTCGCGCAGAGCAGGCCGATCGGCCCGGGACCGAGCACCACCACGACATCGCCGGGCTTGATGTCGGCGTTGACGCACATCGACTGGTACGCCACGCTGTGCGGCTCGGTCAGGCAGGCCAGGTCGAACGGCAGACTGTCGGGGATGTGATGCAGGCAGCGCGCTGGCACGCGGACGTACTGGGCCATGGCGCCATCGATGCCATAGCCGAAGCCCTTGCGCGTCGGGCACAGGTTGTAGCGACCCGTGCGGCAGAGCAGGCACTCACCGCAGATGTAGGCCGCCGTCTCGCTGACGACCCGGTCGCCTTCCTTGAAGCCCTTGACGTCGCGCCCGAGCTGCGCCACGACGCCGCCGAACTCATGCCCGAGGGTGACGGGCGCGTTGACCGGCCACGAGTGGGTCAGGTACGCCTGATGGACGTCGGAGCCGCAGACCGAGGCGGCGCCCACGGCCAGCAGCACGTCGGTCGGACCGATCTCGGGCACCGGCACTTCGCGCAGCGCCACCTGCAGCGGCTGGTCGAGGCCGAACTGGACGACGGCTGGTTGCATCGCGCCCATCTACTTGCCCTCCCGTGGCAACCGCGTGCCGTCGGCGGCCCAGCGCTTCAGCGGCGTCTTGCGGATCTCGGTGCTGATCTCGCGGAGCACGGTGTGCAGGTCGTTGCTCGAGGTCTTGAACTCGTTGGCATCGATGACCAGCGGCGCGCCGAGCACCACCAGGGGCGCGCCGTGCGCCGGGCACTCGATGGCCTGGGGAATCGTCAGCCCCCCCACCGCCTGCACCGGCACATTGACGGCCTCGACGACGGCATCGAGCTCGTCCATCGGGCTGAGCCCCTTGACCAGTCCGCGCTCGTCGAAGCCGATGTGGTGGATGATGTAGTCGCAGCCCAGCGACTCCAGCCACTGCGCGTTCTTGACGCGATCCTCGGCCACCATGTTGTCGCCCATCACCTTGATGCCGTAGTGGCGCGCAGCATCGACGACGCGGCGCACGGTCGCTTCATGCGCCCGCCCCATCACCACCACCAGGTCGGCCCCGGCCTTGGCCATCATCTCGGCCTCGAGATAGCCGCCATCCATCGTCTTCAGGTCGGCGACGATGGGGTGATTGGGGAACTTCGCCCGCAGCTTCTCGACGGCATGGAGGCCCTCGCCGAGCAGCAACGGCGTCCCGGCTTCGAGCCAGTCCACGCCCGCCTCCACGGCAATGGCCGCCGTGTCGAGGGCTTCGTCGATGTTGGTGAGGTCGAGGGAGATCTGGACGATGGGGAACGTCAGCGAATCGAGGCGAGACACGGGGGCATTCTACTGAAATGCCGCGATGCCGGGAATGCCGAATGCCGGAAGGCCGGGAGCGCTCCCGACTGACCGGCATTCGGCATCGCCGCATGTCGGCATTACGAGATCGTCTCTGCCCTGTACCCGCCCCTGGCCCGGTCGGCCATGTAGATCGCCCCGAAGATGACCACCAGCAGCAGCGGCAGCGCCGACCAGATGGGCAGCACCTGATCGGTGCCGTAGGTGGCGCTGAGCCAGCCCATGATCGGCCCCGAGAGCGCCGTGGCGAAGCTGCCGGTGGCGCCGATGACGGCCATGCCGAGGGCGCCCGACCGCGGGAACCGCTCCGAGGTGATGCCGATCATCGTCGGCCACCAGAAGGCGATGCCGACGGCGAACACACCGGCCCAGGCGAAGGCCGCGGTGACGGTGGCTGCGTGGCTGAACATGTACAGCCCGAACGACGCCACGATGGCGCTGACGGCGATCAGGCCGGTGGGCGCAATCTTGTGCGAGATGTTGTGGCCGAACTGCCGCATCAGGTACATCACCATGTTGATCCAGACCACCTGCAGGATGCCGGCCTGCGTCGCGCTCTGGGTGACGCGGTTGAAGATGGTGGGAATCCAGCTGCCCGCGCCGAGCTCGGTGCCGGCGGTCAGGATCATGCAGAACCACACCAGGATGAACAGCGGCCGCGTCAGGTCCTTGAACATGTCGCCGAACGGCACGCCGGCGGCCTCGCGTTCGGTGGCCGGGAACTTCTGGCCCATGAACATCACCAGATAGATGACCGACGGAATCAGCAGCGTCAGCGTCTTGGCCTTCCAGCCGAAGCCGGCCTGGGTCATCGCGAACGCCAGCACGCCGCCGATGACGATGCCGCCCGGGAACCAGGCGTGCAGCGTGGTGAGTTTGGAGGTCTTGTCCTGCGGGTAGATCGTCGCGATCAGCGGGTTGATCGCGGCTTCCACGAAGCCGTTGGCGACGCCGACGACGACCGTCGACAGGAAGAAGGTGGTGAAGTTGGTCGAGAAGACGGTGAGCAGCGCGCCGACGATGTGCCCCGCCGCCGCCAGACGCATGATCGTGCCCATCCCGAGCAGGTCGCACAGCGGCCCCCCGAACAGGATCGACAGGCCGAAGCCCCAGAACGCGGCAGTGGCCACCCACCCGGTCTGCACATCGGTGAGGCTCAGGTCGACCTGCACCTGCCCCAGGATGTCACCGCGGATGGCAAAGGACATCGCCGTGGCAATCAGCGACACACAACTGGCGATGAAGAGACGACGTTGGTTCATGGCGATGCGCGAGGCCCCCTGCGGATGACCGGTCCCTGAAGCGCCGCCGTCACCGGCGCGAAGCGCCCGGACGCGGCTGTCACTGTCGGATTTCGGGGCACAGCATACAACGGCTTCCGCCTTCGCCTTCGGCTTCGGCGGACACGTCACTGCCGGCCTTCGGCCTTGGGCCGTGAAACCTTCCCCCTTCTCCCTTCCACCATTCACCTTCCACCTTCCACCTTCGGCATTCGGCATTCGGCATTCGGCATTGCAGGTTTACACTCCCCCCATGTCCTGGATCGACGAGTACGTGAAGGCGGGCAAGGCCCTCGACGTGACGGTGACCCTCAGCGAGCGCCTGGCGCCGTGGCCAGGGCAGGAGGTGTGGGAGTTCTCGCCCCTGCTCCGCATGGACAAGGGCGACGTCTGCAACGTGTCGATGTACCGCGTGTCGTGTCATGCGGGCACCCACGTGGACTCGCCATGGCACTTCGGGATGAGCCCGCAGACGCTGGAGTCGATTCCGCTCGACCAGATGATCACGCCGGCCCGGGTGATCGACCTGACGCACGTCGCCTCGGCCATCACGAAGGCGGACCTCGTCGGCAAGATCGAGGGGGCACGCGCGGTGCTGTGCAAGACGACCAACTCGGGCACGCTCGAGAGCGGGGCGCCCTTCAACACCGAGTTCGTCTACATCGCCGAAGACGCGGCGAATTACCTCGTCGACTGCGGCGTGCGCACCGTCGGCGTCGACTACCTCTCGGTGGAGGGCTTCCACGCCCCCGAGCCGGTCACGCACCGGGCCCTGCTCGGCAACGACGTCTTCATCGTCGAGGGGCTGGACCTGTCGAAGGCCGCGCCTGGCGAGTACCTGTTCGTCGTGCTGCCGCTGAAGGTGGAAGGCGCCGACGGCTCCCCGGCGCGGGCGGTGTTGCTGTCGTAGCAGGCGTCAGGTGTCGCGTTTGCCCGTCTCGGCGTCGTCAGCCTCGGCGAGGTGCGACAGCAGCGCGCGCATGTCCTCGGCGAGCGCGCGAGCGGCGGCCGCCGATCCCGTCCGCCACTGCGCGCCGATCTGCGTGACGGACAGACCGTCGAAGTAGGCCAGCCTCACGGCGGGGCCGCCGATGGCCGCGGGGGCCGCCGGCGCCGGTGTCGGTGACGGTCTCGGTGACAGGGCGCTCCGCCGCGCCAGCGCGCCGTCCCGCACGCGGAACGTCAGCCAGGTCCGGGCCGAGGTGCCTTCGATGGCCAGGCGGTCCGGATACTCCCAGGCCTCCGCGAAGACCGTCGCGACGACGTCTTCGGCCTCAGCCGCGCAGGCGGGATGCTCGCGCAGGATGCAGGAGGCGAGAGCAAAGAGGCACGGACCATGCCGGTCGTACAGCGCCGCCAGCGCGTCCGCATCGCGGGCGCGCAAACTGATCACGAGGGCCGGGTCCGATAGCGCGCGCAGATGCACGAGTGCGCCCTGCAGCAAATGACGCGCCAGGCGTTGTTCTCGGCACATGTGCGACGGATAGGGCCCTGGCGCGAGATGCCCACGTACCTCGGGGCGCCAGGTGCACTCCGACCGGACAGCTACGCGGGGACCGGCCTCGCCGGCAACGTCAGACAGACCGTCGTGCCGCCGGCCTCGGGGCTCTCCGCCCACACGGTGCCGCGGTGCGCCTCGACGATGCAGCGCGAGATGTAGAGCCCGAGTCCGAGACTCCAGCGCTGGCTGGGATCGGCCTGCCAGAACCGCTCGAAGACGGTCTCGAGCAGGTGCTTCGGGATGCCCGGGCCACTGTCGCGCACCGACAACTGGACGTCGCCGCCCTGGCGAGCGCCGCGCACGACGATCCGGCCGCCGTCGGGCGTGAACTTGATGGCATTGGAGACCAGGTTGGTCATCACCTGGAGGACCCGCACGTAGTCGAGCGTCGCGTGCAGCGGCCGCTCATCGATTTCGACGGCGAGATCGATGCCCCGCGCGGCCGCAACGGCGGCGAAGGTCTCGGCCGCCTCCGTGACGAGGGCCGCGACGTCCGCCTCGCTCGGCGACATCGACAGCTTGCCGGCTTCGATGCTCGCCACGTCCACCAGGTCGCAGATGAGCCGGTTCATGCGGGCCGCGTAGCGCTGGATCCGCTCGGCCTGGGCGACCGCCTGCCGGCCGTCCTCCGAGTCGGAGGCCTGCATCGCGAGGACGGCCGCCGCGTTGACGATGCCGCCGAGCAGGCCGCGTAGGTCGTGACTGACCATGCCGAGGAAGTCGTCGCGATTGCCCAGCGCATCGTCCCAGATCGCCCGCTCGGTCAGCAGGTGGCGGTCGGTCTTCTCGCGTTCGAAGGGGATCAGCGCCCGCAGCGTTGCCGAGGTGCGCTCGCGCTCGAGACGCAAGGTCTCGTCGGCCGTATCGCGCTCGTCCTGGACGATGGCGTCCTCGGTGTCGCGTGACTGCTCCACCGCGCGGCGGCTCATCACCGGCTGGCCGGTGCGGGCGTCCAGGTGTTCGTCGGCCTTGTCCCGCGCGGCATCGAGGACGGCGTCGGCGTGCTCGCGCGCCACCGCGATGATGGTGTCGGCCTCGTCCTGGACGGCCTGCTGCCGTTCGGCCAGGGCGCGGTCGGTCTTCTCACGCTCCGCCCGCAGCGACACATCGGTCTGCTGGCGCACCGCCTGATTGGTGTCGCCCGTCTCCTTCGGCATCTGGTCTCCCCGCCCGGCGCGGTCCGGGACCAGACGTCACCATACACCCCTTTCCCGCCTCAGACCGCCGTGGTGGCCTTCGCTGGTCGCGGATACAGCAGGATGGCGACCAGATAGCACAGCGCGATGGCGACGAGCAGCACGCGGTAGCCCGTCACCAGCGCGAGGTACTCGGCGACACCGCCGAGCATCGCGCCCAGCAGGTTGGCGCCATAGGCGTACGCGACGTTGTCGGTGTGCTTCAGGCTGCCGCTGAACAGCAACCCGGCGAGCAGCACCGGGCTGAACGTCAGCAGCGAGTAGAACGCCGTCTCGGCCGCCAGCGACCCGAACCCGATCGCGCCGATGGGCAGCAGGTAGGCCAGCAGCAGCACCAGCATCAGCGGCACGCCGACGGCCCACGGGTTGATGCGCGGCAACCGTCCCGCCAGCCACGCGCCCAGCGCCGCCATCACGAGCACCGACGCGATGGTGGCCGAGGCCACGACCCACGTCGACCCCCAGATCAGCGCGAACTGCGTGATCGCCTTGGTCTCGAGAATCATGAAGCCGGCACCGAGCACGAAGAACGGCACCAGCGGGCCGATCCGCACGGCCTCACCGGCCCGGCGCCCCACCAGCGTGAGCGTCCCGACCACCGACACCACCGACAGGACCAGCAGGCCGAGCAGCGCCCAGGCGTAGTGCGTCGGCAGGTGCGGCTCCCGCATGTACAGGAACGGCCAGTCGTCGGTCGCCGGGCGAATCGAGGCATCCCGATCGAGCGGCAGTCCGGGACTCACGACGTCGGGGTGGTTGTAGGCCGCCACCTTCTCGGGCGGCGACGGCCAGTTGGCCACGGTCCTGACCCCGGGGCCGGCAATCATGACGCCGAGATAACCGTGCTCCTTGTGGATGTGGACCTTCGGCTCCTCGTCGAACACGTTGCGGGCCGAGTTGGCCAGGCGGTCGACGAGCCACTTCTCGCGGAAGTAGTTGTAGACCACGAGCACGCCGTTCGGCTTGAGCCGCGCCTTCGCCGCCCGGAACGCCTCCTCGGTGAACATGAAGCTCTCGAGGCGCACCGCGGAGAACGACGACTGCAGCGTCAGCGAGTCGATCAGCGCGAAGACGACGAGGTCGTACTGCTTCTCGCTCGTCCGCAGGTAGTGCCGGGCGTCGTCGGTCACGACGGAGACGCGCGGATCCGTGTACGGGCCGTCCGGGTGGTACTGACGGCCGAGGCGCACGATGACGGGATCGATCTCGACCGCGTCGACGCGTTTCGCGCCGTGCTGCAGCGCCGAGGCCACGTCGGTGCCCGACCCCGCGCCCAGGATCAGCACGTCGTCGAAGCGATCGCCGAACACCTGATACGGCCACTGGTAGAAGTACTCCTTCTCCCGGACCGGCGCCATCGACTGGTGGAAGATGTTGTTGACCTCCACCACGGTTTCGTTGTCCTTCGTGTGCGCCGTGATCTTGTAGTACGGCGACCACATCGTGTCGCCGGACAGCTGGTGCGCCACGCCGAGCGAGACGCCGAGCAGGACCATGCCGACCGAGGCCCACACGCGCCCGAGCTGCAGCACGAAGGGCACGGCACCCGCGAACGCCAGGCCGAACCACACGACCGGGGGCGTCTGCAGGGCCGACAGCGTGCCGAACGCGATCACCCCGGCGAGGCTCCCGGCCAGGTTGACGAGGTAGGCGCGGAGCGGCGCGTGGGCGTTCATCTCGCGCCCGAGTCGCTGGGCCAGGGTCACGAACAGCAGCGCCACGGCGATGCAGAGCAGCGGCAGGAACCAGGTGCTCTCCACCGGGACCACGGCGTCGCTGGTGCCACTCGAGAAATAGATGCTCTCGGAGGTCTGCGGCACGGCGATGTCGATGCGCCCGGCCGCGACGGCGACCACCAGCAGCACCTGGACCAGCGGAAACCACTTCAGCAGGTTGGTGCGCAGCGGGGCCAGCAGGCAGCCGACGCTGATGCCGAGGAAGCTGGCCAGCAGGATGAAGTTCGAGAAGTACGCCAGCAGGCGGATGTACGCCGGCATCCACCGGATCAGCGCGACCTCGAGGAACAGGACGACGAAGGAGATGAGGAAGAGGGGCCAGAGGGCCCCCCGCTTGGTCTCTACCATCCGAGGATGCGCGCGAACATGAGGGGAGCGACGATGGTGGCGTCGGACTCGATGATGAACTTCGGCGTGTCCACCCCGAGCTTGCCCCAGGTGATCTTCTCGTTGGGCACGGCGCCCGAATAGGACCCGTAGCTCGTGGTCGAGTCGCTGATCTGACAGAAGTAGCCCCACAGCGGCACTTCAGGCCGCTGCAGGTCCTGGTGCAGCATCGGCACCACGCAGATCGGGAAGTCGCCGGCGATGCCGCCGCCGATCTGGAAGAAGCCGATCGACGAGCGCGGCGCGAGCTCCTGATACCAGTCGGCGAGGCGGATCATGTACTCGATGCCGGTGCGCACCGTGTGGACGTGCTTGACGTCCCCGGCGATGCAGTGGCCGGCGTACATGTTGCCCAGCGTCGAGTCCTCCCACCCCGGGACGATCATCGGCAGCTGGCGCTCGGCCGCCGCCATCATCCACGAGTCCTTCGGGTCGATCTGGTAGGACGGCGCGAGCACGCCGCTGAGCAGAATCTCGTACATGAACTCGTGCGGGAACAACCGGGTGCCGGCCTGGTCGTGCTGCACCCAGCGATCGAGCACCGCGGTCTCGATCCGTCGCATCGCCTCGTGTTCGGGGATGCAGGTATCGGTGACGCGGTTCAGGTGCCGGTCGAGCAGCGCCTGCTCGTCGGCGGGTGTGAGATCGCGGTAGTTCGGCAGCCGCACGTAGTGGTCGTGGGCCACGAGGTTGAAGACGTCCTCTTCGAGATTGGCCCCGGTGCAGCAGATGCCGGTGACCTTGCCCTGGCGGATCATCTCGGCGAGCGAGCAGCCGAGTTCGGCCGTGCTCATCGCCCCGGCGAGGGTGACGAGCATGGACCCGCCCGCATCCAGATGGGCGCTGTAGGCATCGGCCGCGTCCTTGAGGGCCGCGGCATTGAAGTGCCGGTAGTGGCGATCGATGAATTGCGAAATCGGTCCGGACATAGTCCTCGTGACAGCCCGTTCGGAGAACGGGCCCTACCCCACCTAGGTGAGCTTCTCGGAGCGGGCGTCGAAGCCGACGACCTTGTTCTTGCGGTACGCGGTGACGCCGCCGCCGATGGCCGCCATGGCCTTGTAGCCGAGATCGGCATCCAGGTTCGGCTTCTCGCGGCTGCGCATGGCGGCCAGGAAGTTGTCCATGTGCGGGTGCTCGCCGCGCACGAACGGCTGGACCGGGATGCGCAGTTCCTCGGCGCCGGTCTTCTTGACGAAGTCGTCCTTGTAGTCGCGATCGGGGATGACGACCATCTCGGTGTTCTGGAAGCTCTCGCTGTCCTCCGCCACCATGATCGTGCCCTGCGACCCGTGGAACACCAGAGGCGCGCCCTTGCCGCTGGTCACCGAGCAGGCCAGCTGCATCGTCCAGTCCGGGTAGTCGACGTTCATGAAGAACGTGTCGGGCACCTCGCGGTCCTTCTGGACGTAGATGCCGCCGCCGGCGGTGATGCGCAGCGGGAACTCCGGGCCGACCGCCATCAGGATCGGCGAGACCGTGTGGTAGAAGAGGTCGGTCGCGATGCCGCCCGAGTAGTCCCAGTACTTGCGCCACCGGAAGTAGCGCGCCGGGTCCCAGTCACGCTTGGGGGCGTTGCCCAGGAAGGCCTTCCAGTCGAGATTGGACGGATTGGCCTCGGGGTCGATCTTGTAGTTCCACTCGTTGCCCCGCTTCGTGCTGTTGCGCCCGAAGCCGCCCGACGCCCAGACCACCTCGCCGATCAGGCCATCCTCGATGGCCTTTTTCGCCTTGTGGAAGTGGTCGAGCGAGGTGTACTGGCTGCCGACCTGCAGGATGCGGCCGCTGGTCTTGACGTACTCGGCGATCTTGCGCGCCTCGTCCACCGTGTAGGTCATCGGCTTCTCGAGGTAGACGTCCTTGCCCGCCTCGAGCGCCGCCATCGCGTGCGCGTAGTGCCAGTGGTCGGGGGACGAGATGACCACGGCGTCGATGTCGGGCCGCTGCACGAGTTCGCGATAGTCGTGGTAGACCGCCGACGCCTCGACGCCCGTCTTCTCCTGCGCGAGCTTCTTGCGGGTCTCCCAGATGTCGTTGACCGCGATGGCCTGCACGTCCCCCTTGGCCTTGTTGCGGCTCATCACGTGGGTGATGTGGGAGTTCATGCGGCCGCCGCAGCCCACGAAGCCGACGTTGATGCGGTCGTTGGCGCCCAGCACGCGGCTCTTGGCGGGGGCAGCCATCGGGCGCGCCGTCGCGGCGGCCGGGGCGATGGTCCCGGCGGCGGCAACGGCACCGGCGCCCACGGTACGGATGAAATCGCGTCGGGTGGTCGATGGAGTCACGTCCGCTTGTCCTCTCTGAAGGTCCGCCGTCGCCGCGTGGCGCCTGTGCGCCGAAGCCTTGGCGAAGGCGCACATTGTATCCTCATCGGGATTGTCCCTGCCGCCCCCCGCCACGCCTCCCGACGGCCCCCCGCCCGCGCCAGTCCCGGTTCCGTCGAGCGGACTGCGGCGCCTCGGCGCGGCGCTGCTGTCGCGGGACTTCCGCATCCTCTGGCTCGGCGCCTTCACCTCCACGATTGGCACGTGGATGCAGAAGATCGCGCAGAGCTGGCTGGTGCTGTCGTTGACGGGCTCGGCGTGGTACCTCGGGCTCGACTCGTTCCTCGGCGAGCTGCCGATCCTGGTGTTCACGCTGGTCGGGGGCGTCATCGCCGACCGCCACAACCGACGGCTGCTGCTCATCAGCTCGCAGGTGGTGCAGCTGTCGTCGGCGGCCCTGCTCGCCGGCCTCGTCTGGTTCGACGTGGTCCGCATCTGGCACGTGCTGCTGCTCTCCTGCCTGACCGGGCTCGCGCAGGCCTTCGGCGGGCCGGCCTATCAGTCCCTGGTCCCGTCGCTGGTGCCCAAGCAGGACCTGCCCAACGCGATCGCCTTGAACTCCATCCAGTTCAACCTGTCGCGGGTGATCGGCCCCGTGCTGGCCGGCCTGGCGCTGGCCTCGGTCGGTATCGCGGCCTGCTTCGGGTTGAATGCGCTGTCGTTCCTGGCGGTGATCGCCGCCCTGAGCATCCTGCGGGTGCCGCACGTCCGGCCGCCCTCCCCCAAGCCCATGCTCACCGAGATGCAGGGCGGGTTGCGCTACGTGCGCAACGACCCCACGCTCGTCTCGCTGATCATCGTCGCCGCGGCGTCGACCTTCCTCGGCTTGCCGATGCAGACGTTCCTGCCCGTGCTGGCCCAGCAGGTCTTCGGTGAGGGCGTGGACACGTACAGCCGGATGATGTCGTTCTCCGGGGCGGGCGCCGTGACGGGGGCGCTGGTGGTGGCGTGGCTCGGCCGCTTCGACGGCATGGGCCGGGTGCTGCTGGTGCTGCAGGCCGTCTTCAGCCTGCTGGTCATCGCCATCGCCTGGTCGCGATCGATGCCGCTGACCTACATGCTGCTCTTCGCCGCCGGCGTGTCGACGATTATCACCACGTCGCTGGTCACGTCGCTGGTGCAGCTGGTGGCGCCCGACCACATGCGGGGACGCGTGCTGAGCATCTACATGGTGGCGTTCCGCGGCGGCATGCCGCTCGGCAGTCTCGTCAGCGGCGCCCTCGTGTCGCGGGTCGGCCTGCCGCTCGTGCTGACGGTCAACGGCGCGCTGCTCTGCCTCGCCGCGATGTACTTCCTCACCCGCAAGGAGGGTGTCGTCCGTGTCTGATCGTGCACGCCTCGTGAGACTCGGCAGTCTGGCCATGGCCCTGGGCGTCGCCCTCGGCGCCTTTGGTGCCCACGGCCTGAAGTCCACGCTCGCGCCCGATCTGCTGGCCATCTACGAGACCGGCGTGCGCTACCACCTCGTGCACGGCCTCGGCGTCTTCGTCGCGGCCTGGCTCGCGGGCGAGGACCAGACCCGTGCGGCCCGCCTCGCAGGCGTCCTGTTCATCATCGGGATCCTGGTCTTCTCGGGCAGCCTCTACCTGCTGGCACTGACCGGCGTGCGCGCGCTCGGCGCGATCACGCCGATCGGCGGCGTGGCGTGGATCGCCGCCTGGACGATCCTCGCGCTGCGGGTGCGGATGCGCTGACATGACGGCCGGCTCCACCTCCGCCACCGCTGCGGCGGACAGGTCGGAGAGCCAGCCCTACCCGGCCCATCGACGTTCCTTGTTCAGTGGTCGCCGGCCCGGCAGACCCACCACACCGCCACCTGGCGCGCGTCGTCTCCAGGCGCACAGGGCTCGGTGCCCACGATGACGGCGGCCGGCCCGGCGCGCAGCGCCTGACGCGAGTACTCCGCAATCCGGATCGCGGACGTCGGCGACAACTGCACCTGTTCCCGCGACAGGAAGTCGACGTGGTACGAGACCCAGTACGACGCCCACCCGTAGCGGTCGCCGTGCGCGACGAGATCGTCGGCCAACTGGCGGTACGCACTCGGTGGCGGGTCGGTCCGATACTCGTGGAGCAATCGGAGATGGCTCCACCCCATCGCGCCGGCCCACACCACGATCGCCGCCCCCATCACCTGCAGCCCGAGGCGCCCGCGCGACGTCCCTGCGGTGCCTGCCGCACCGCGTGCGGCCGGGTCCGTCTCCTGGCAGACGCCGAACGCCAGTGCCGTCAGTCCGACGGGCGCGAGAGCGAGCAGCAGGTGATAGCGCAGCGTGACGAGACTGCGAATGTCGCAGCCCGTCGCGACGCCACCCAGGCCACACAGCCCAGTGACCACGAGCATCGTCGGCAACAGCACGCGGTGGTCGGACGGCGGCCACCAGCCCGACAGCCCCCGGCGCCGCTGCCACACCAGCCCGAGCGCGAGCACGACCGCGCCAGCCGCCGGGATGACGGCCCATGGCGCGCCCGTGGGTCGGGCCGACAGGATCAGGTGGCCCGGGGCCTGCGTCTGCACGCCGAAGAACGTCGGGACGTTGTGCGCCACCAGCCAGCCCAGGTTGCCGACCACGTGTCCCGGTGCCAGGCACACGCTGCGCGCCACGAGATCGACGTTGGTCACCCCGTCCTCGAGCCTGGGCGGCGCAGCGTCCGGCCCGAACATCGAGGCCGTGTGTCGCAGCAAGGTGACGCCTTGCCTGGCGCCGAGGAACACGAGCAGCACCACGCACCAGTGCGCCGCACGACGGCGCGACCACAGTTCGCCGCTCCATGCCTCGATCGCCACGATGGCGACCACGGCGAACAGCGTGAACTCCCGCTGCAGGAACCCGAAGGCGAAGAGGAGTCCGAAGGCGACCGCACGCCGTCGCAGCAGCCACAGCAGCAGCGTGTACAGGAGCGGCTCGATCGTGCCGCCCTGCGCCTGGACCATGCGGCTCGCCGTCACCGGCGGCAGCACGGCGAACCACGACGTGGCCACGGTGGCCTGCCAGGCCCGGAGGCCGGCCTCGCGCACCAGGAGCCACACCAGCAGTCCGCCGGTCGCGACGTTGAGGATCAGCAGCGGCAGCTTGAGCGCGAAGACGGACGGCCCGGTGACGAGGAAGACGAGAGCGGCCATCCAGGCCTGCACCCCCATCATGTACAGCTGGCCGTAGAAGAAGAGCGGCCAGGCGCGCCCTTCGGACAGATGCGTCGCCATCAGCCCGACAATGGCCTGATCGGCGTCGAAATCGGCCTGCTCGTAGTGGAGAAAGACGAAGGAACGAAGGACAATCAGCGCGGCCGTGACCAGCACGGCACACCAGATCACGAGCGATGACGAGGCACGAGAAGGCGTGAACACGAGGCAGGCGGCACCGCTCACCGGTGCCACAGACGGCGCGGCGGCGGCCTCGCGCATTGTACGCATCGTCGCGGCGACGTGGCCGCTGGTGGCGATGGCGGTCGTGCTCGCGACCGTCGCGCTCGCGGTGCCGCGGGACGCCTGGCTGCCCCTGTCTGCGGGCCCCGCCGACGCAGCCGAGTGGCAGCGCGTGCCGAGTGGGCCGATGGCGTGGCTGGCCAACGGGCAGATCCGCCTCGGACAGACGCTCTTGCCGGGCGACCCGGTCGGAGGCGCCATCGCGGTCGCCGCGGGGACGTCCGCCGCCGCGACCGGCGTGCTGGCGGTGGTACTCCGGTCCGCGGGCCTCTCGTCACTGCTGGCCGCGCTCCTGGCGCTCGTCGCCGTGGCGGCACCCGTCGGCGGCTGGCAGGCCGCCTCGCCGCTGGCCGCGGGTCCGGCCGCGTTGGCCAGCGCGTGCCTGCTCTACATCACCGTGCGCCGAGGCACGTCCGTGCGCGTCCGCCATGGCGGCCGTCTGGTCGTCGCCCTGGCTCTTCTCATCGTGGGCGCCGAGCTGGTCGGCGG